>MEFT01000122.1 GCA_001725215.1 Clostridium sp. SCN 57-10 | reverse complement strand
GGGGCCCCAAGGATTGGGGCGCCTTTGCTGTTATTCAATTTGCAATACGTCATTACGGTTCAGCGAGGGTTCCCGAAAAGTCGGTGCTTGCCCATATGCTTTGCACGGAGCGAATGTTGATAGAAATCCTTTCGTCCGGCATTTTATATCAAGTGCGATGGGAAAACACGCGGGTGATTTGGCCGCATAAACCCGAAATGAGAAATCATATGGATGAAGAGCGGAGAAGCGACCGATCGACGCGCAAAACGATAGGGCCAAAATGCTGTCCTGCTGAATCGGACGAAGGTTGTATCGTGCCCATTGGAGCCGCCCCCTTTCAGTTTACTTCTTTCTATCCCCTTGTTTCATCATCAGTGTAGCACGTTAGCATAAAGAAGTCAAGAGGCGTAAATGTAAATATTTTTAAATGAGATTTGCGCGGCACATTTTGCGTGAATGAAAATCTTTCGTTTACAAAAACGTAAATGCATGGTATAATAAATGAGCTTTGAAATAGCTGGAAATGAACTTTTTGGATCTTCACAATGTTTCAAACCGACATGCGCCCGTAGCTCAGCTGGATAGAGCGTTGGACTCCGACTCCAAAGGTCGCAGATTCGAATTCTGTCGGGCGTACCAAGAAACACCTGTCAACGACAGGTGTTTCTTTTCTACCTCTTGCTATACTGCGCACCAACATCATTTACCGACAACAAACAGGGAGGGTATTACAATGCATATTTTCCAGTTGCAGACTCCAGCGCTGCTGGTCGATCTGGAAAGAATGGAGGCCAACATGGACAGGGTAGACGCCCTGCGAGCGGGCACCTCCATGGTGCTGTATCCGCATTATAAGTCCCATAAATGCCCCGACCTATCCCTGCGACAGCTGCAACGGGGCGCGGCGGGCATCACCTGTGCCAAGCTGTCTGAGGCGGTCGATCTGGCCGCCGCCGGAGTGGAGAATATCGTCATCGCCAATCAGGTGGTGCAAGCCGAAAAGCTGCCCCAGCTGGCAGCGCTGGCAAAACAATGCCGTCTGACGGTGTGCGCCGACCAGACGGACAACATTCTGGCGCTGGAGCAAGCCATGGCCGCGCAGAATGCCACCCTTCATGTGCTGGTAGAGTATGATGTGGGCATGCGCCGCTGTGGGGCGGACAATTTTGAAGAATTTCTGTCTCTGGCGCGGTTGGTGGATGGACAGCTTCATCTGGTGTTCGAGGGAATCCAGGCTTATGCCGGGCATCTGGCTCACGAGGGAAATGCCCAAAAGCGTCGCTTCGAGCTGAAGGCCATCGAGACTGCGGTAGCTCAGCTGAAAGAGTACGTGGAAGCGAACGGCTTGGCGGTGACCCATGTTTGCGGCGGCAGCACCGGAACGGTGGCCGACAAACCCAAAAACACCGTCTATACCCAGCTCCAGACCGGAAGTTATCTCTTTATGGACGCCAGCTATCAGGCACTCGATCTGGATTTTGAACAGGCTCTCACTATTCTGACTACCGTGCTTTCCGTTCGACCCGACCGGGTGGTGGTAGACTGCGGCGTAAAGAGTCTGTCCATGGATCAGCGTCCGCCCTTCTTCCCCCATTTTCCCGGAGCCGAGCTGTCCTTCAGCGAGGAGCATACTACACTGCTGGTGGAAAACAGCAGCCTGCGACCCGGCGACCGGCTGGTGTGTGTTCCCGGTCACTGCTGTACCACAGTGAATACCTTTGATCGGATCCATCTGGTTCGGAACGGCGACGTGGTGGAGATACTCCCCATCATCAGCCGGGGAAAGGCACAATAAAGGGCTTTCGGTCCCCGTGCCTCCAGTCCCGTCGTATCCCGTATGTCATCCACTCCGCCTGTCATGTTTATGATGCAGCTATGAGCTACAAGGCCGCAGATTCGAATTTTGTCGAGAGGACCAAAAGCCCGCGTGAAGCAAGCTTCATGCGGGCTTTTTTTTCAAAATGTCCAAAAATATTCGTCGATTTGCTTTAAAACGCTGAATTCTTCACTTAACATTCTATTGAAAACGCAAAAAAGATTGAATCGGTACAAGCCATATTATATAATGGCTATAATACACGCAAATAGAAAGAATTGGGGATGCGATATGGCGGAAAACACGATGCAGGCTGTTTTGCAGGCCGAACTGAATGCGGCACGGCTCGAAAAGGATGCAGCCGAGCAAAGAGACACGCTGTTTTTACAGGCGCAGCGTGACGTCGCGCAAAATAGGGATGAGCGCAGAATCGAGGCCGAGGCCTATGCCGAGGAGCTGACACAAAGCGCAGCTGCCCGGTGCGATTTGCTGATGAGCGAAGCGGTAGAGCGGGCCGGACAAGAGATTGCGGCGCTTAGACTGCAAGCCAAAGAGCGAGAAGAAGAGGCCATTAGGCTTATCACGGACGAGCTCTTTTCTTAATTCCTATTATGCGAAAGCCACACGCGGTTTACACGATTCAAAGGAGGTGTTCATGTTATGGCGGTGGTACCCATGCAGCGTATCAGTATTTGCGGGCTGAAGCGAGAGCGAAAATCGATTTTGGAAGCCTTACAGCGTATGGAGATCGTCGAACTGCGTGATGAAGACGGCGACAACGCGGTTTTTACGAAAACCGACGTGTTCGATTCGGTTTCCTATTTAAATCGGCAAAAACTTGCGGCGCTGAAAGCACTGGAAACTTTGAATGAGGCTGCGCCCGAGAAAAAATCCATGCTGGCGGCCTTACAGGGGAGAGCTTCCGCAACAGCCGATCGGTATGATGGCTTCATACATCTCAGGGAGAAGGCCAAGGAGACGGCGGATAGGATTGTGCGCCTTGCGGCAAGTGTGCAGGAGTGCAAGGCTGAAATGGTCAAACTGCGGCTTCAGCAGGAGGCGCTTGAGCCGTGGAGCAATCTCGACGTGCCGATGAGCTTTGCGGGAACGCGCGCAACGGCGGCCTTTATCGGCGTTTTGCCGGGAGAATGGCAAGAAAGCGCCCTGTATGAAACACTTGGCGAGCTTGCCCCGCTTGAGGCGGAAATTCTAAGCGAGGTCAAAGACCAAACATTTGTGTTCATCCTATGCCTAAAGCAGCACGCGGAACGTATGGGGGAGCTGCTGAGAATTCAGGGTTTTGCGAAACCGGGCGTGCAGAGCGCGCTTCCGCCGAAAAGACAACAGCAGCAGTTTGCTGGCGAGATGGCGCGGCTTGAAAACCAAATCGCAGAGGCGCAAGCAGAGCTAACGAGCCTTGCGGATCAGCGTGAGCTGCTGCGGTTTTATGCCGATTATCAGGCCATGCGCGAGGAGAAATATACGGCAATCGGAAGGCTGCTGCAATCGCGCAACACCTTTATGCTGAGCGGTTATATCCCGAAGCGGGAGTGCGAGAACCTGAAGGCGTATCTCGAAGAAAAATTCACGACAGACGTGCGGTTTTCCGACCCCGCAGAGGACGAAGACGTTCCGGTGCTGCTGGCAAACAACGGCTTTGCGCGCCCGCTTGAGAGCGTGACCAAGGGCTTCAGCCCGCCCGGAAAGGGCGAGGTCGACCCGACGGGCATCATGGCGTTCTTTTACTATATGCTGTTCGGAATCATGTTTTCCGACGCGGGATATGGGCTTGTGCTGTCGGCCGTTTGCGGCGTTCTGCTCTTGAAGTTTAAAAACATGGAGCAGTCGCTGAAAAACAGCCTGAAAATGTTCTTTTTCTGCGGCATAGCCACCATCTTCTGGGGCGTTGTGTTCAGCAGTTATTTCGGCGACGTGGTCGACGTGATATCGTCCACCTTCTTCGGCAAAACGGTGTCGATTCCGCCGCTTTGGTTCTCGCCTACCGCCGAGCCGATGCGCATGCTTGTATTTTCCATGGTGCTCGGCCTGGTGCATCTGACGGCTGGACTTTGTGTCAAGCTCTATCAATGTGTAAAGAACAGGCAGTATCTTGACGGGCTGTATGATGCGGTGTTTTGGATGGTGCTTCTGGCGGCGTGCGTCGTGCTGCTCATGTCGAGCGCCCAGTTTATGAACGTCATTGGCGTGGACTATACGCTGAGCAAGAGCACGGGCAACATTGCCGCGGTGGTTGCGCTGCTGGCAGCTCTGGGCATCGTTGCAACGGGCGGCAGGGAATCGAGGAACCCGTTTAAGCGGCTTCTGAAGGGCGCCTATGCGCTTTACGGCATCACAGGCTATTTAAGCGACGTGCTTTCCTATTCGCGCCTTTTGGCGCTGGGGCTTGCAACCGGCGTCATCGGTACCGTCATCAACAAAATGGGCTCGATGGCGGGCAGCGGAATCGGAAAGGTCATCATTTTCATCGTTGTGTTTGCGGTGGGGCATGTGCTTAACTTTGCAATCAACGTACTGGGCGCGTATGTGCATACCAACCGCCTGCAGTATGTTGAGTTCTTCGGCAAGTTTTACGGAGGCGGCGGGCGAGAGTTTACGCCGTTTAGGGGAAAGACAAAGTTTTATAAAATAAAGGAGAAGTAGACGATGAATCAGTATGGTATTGTGTTGGCGATTATCGGTGCGGTTTTGGCGGCGCTGCTGTCCGGCATGGGCTCGGCGAAGGGTGTCAGTATGGGCGGCGAGGCAGCCGCGGGCGTTGTGACGGAAGACCCCTCCAAGTTCGGCAAAGTGCTGCTTTTGCAGCTTCTTCCCGGCACGCAGGGCATTTACGGCCTGTTGATCGCGTTTATCACATTCACGCAGATCGGCGTTTTGGGCGGCAATCCGGATATTTCAATGGTCAAGGGCGCGATGTATCTGGCAGCCTGTATGCCGATGGCGGTGGTCGGCTACTCCTCGGCGATCAAGCAGGCGCGCGCTTCCGTCGCCAGCATCGCCATCGTGGCGAAGCGCCCCGATCAGTTCGGCAAAGCGATGATCTTCCCTGCGATGGTCGAAACCTATGCGATTTTAGCGCTTCTCATTTCCATTTTGGCGGTGACCGGTGTCAGCGGCCTTCAAGTATAAGGCTGACGGAGAACGGCCATGACGGGATTGGAAAAAATACTGGCGCAGATTATGGAGGAAGCTGAGGCGCGCTCCGCGCAGACGCTTACGCGAGCGAAGGCCGAAGCAGACGCCATCTATGCCGAGGGGCAGGCGGAGACCGAGCGGCAGATTGCCCGGATACGCGAAAAGGCCGAAGCCGAGGTGGAAATCATGCTCAGTCGCGGTCAGGCTGCGGCAAGGCTGCAAGAGCGCAAAATGCTGCTGCAAGCCAGAC
>MEFT01000121.1 GCA_001725215.1 Clostridium sp. SCN 57-10 | reverse complement strand
TGGGTCAAAATCCGCACAGCGCTGCCGCTTTTCGCAACGCCGGTCGATGTCGTCACCTCGGCGACGCCGCTTGCCGCGCTTAAGGCCGGCACGCTGCCCGACTTTTCGGTGTTTGAACTGGCGCTTGGTATGCACGGCGGCTCGTTGGGCGAAACGTCGGCGTTTGCGCTTGCCGCGGGCGGGCTTTATCTGCTGTATCGCCGTGTGATCTCGCTGCATATTCCCGTTGCGTATCTCGGCACGGTGGCGGCGCTGACTTTCCTGTTCCCGCGCGGCGGGTTGCCCGCCGGCGACTTTATGGTGGCGCACCTGCTTTCCGGCGGCCTGATGCTCGGCGCTATTTTCATGGCGACCGATTACACCACCTCACCGCTGACGCGCAAGGGTCAGGTTATTTTCGGCATCGGGTGCGGCGTGCTGACCGTCGTCATCCGCTATTTCGGTTCGTATCCGGAAGGCGTGTCTTATTCGATTCTGCTGATGAACGCCTGCGTCCCGCTCATTGAGCGCGCGACCGAGCCAAAAAGCCTCGGCATTGTCAAGGAGAAAAAGGCAAAGAAGGGGGCAGGGGCAAAATGAACAAAGAATTCACGCGTGAACTGATCCGCCTGGCTGGTATCCTCCTTGCCGTAACGCTGATCGTCGGCGCGGCGCTCGGCGCGGTTAACGGCGTTACCATAGACCGTATCGCCGCCGTCAAGGCGCAGAAAACACAAGACGCCATGAGCGCCATCATTCCAAATTGCACATTTGAGCGCGTCGAGTATACGGGTGACAGCGATTTGATTCGCGAGATTTACGCTGCGAAAGACGCCTCGGGAACCTATATGGGTCTGTGCGTTAAGGTTGCGCCCACCGGCTTCAGCGGTGAAGTCGGCACCATCGTCGGCATTACACCCGACAATAAGGTGATCGGCGTAGAGGTCGTGGAATCGACCGAAACGGCTCAGCTTGGCTCCAAGGCGGGCGAAAAAAGCTGGAACTCGCAATATAACGGCAAGGGAGGTCCCTTTGTCGTGGTGAAAAGCAGAGCAGCCGGTGAAAATGATATCGTCGCCATTTCGGGCGCGACCATCACTTCAAGCGCGGTGACGCGCGGCGTGCAGGCTGCCGTCGACTTTGCCGTGAGCTACAATGCGGAGGTGGGCAAATGAAAGGTGTTTTAAAACAGCTGAAAGAGGGCATCTTTACTAATAACCCCGTGTTGGTACAGCTCATCGGTATGTGCTCGACGCTTGCCATCACCATCTCGCTGCAAAACGGCATCGGCATGGGCATCGCCACGACGATGGTTCTCATTTGCTCCAACATCGTCATTTCGGCGCTGCGCAAAGTGATTCCCTCAAAAATCCGTATCGCGGTATATATCGTCGTCGTGGCGGGCTTTGTTACCGCCGTCGATCTGCTCATCCAGGCGTTCCTGCCCGACCTGGCGAACTCGCTGGGCGTATTTATCCCGCTCATCGTCGTCAACTGCATTATTCTGGCGCGCGCCGAAGCGTTTGCCTCGAAAAACAACGTGTTTGCCTCGGCGATTGACGGTCTTGCAATGGGTCTTGGCTTTACGTTCGCCCTCGTCTGCATGTGCGTTATCCGTGAGCTGCTCGGTGCGGGTACGCTGGGCGGCATTCGCATCATGCCGGAAAGCTATCAGCCTGCGCTTCTGCTTGTGCTTCCCACCGGCGGCTTCCTGACGCTTGGCTGCCTGATCGCACTTTTCCAGAAAATCATGAAGAAGGGAGCATAAACCATGACATTCACAGAAATAATTTCATTGGCGCTCGGTGCGATTCTGATTGAAAACTTCATTTTCGTGAAGTTCCTCGGAATATGCCCCTTCCTCGGAGTATCGAAAAAAATCGATACGGCGCTGGGCATGGGTCTTGCCGTTATCTTCGTGATGACGGTCGCCTCGGCAGCGACCTATTTGGTCAACACGTATATCCTTGCAAACTATCAGTATATGCAGACCGTAGCCTTCATTTTGATCATCGCGGGTCTTGTGCAGTTTGTTGAAATGTTCCTCATGAAGATGATGCCCTCGCTTTATCAGGCGCTTGGCATTTATCTGCCGCTCATCACAACAAACTGCGCCGTGCTTGGCGTTGCGCTGCTCAATGTTTCAAAGAAGCTCAACTTCCTCGGCTCGGTGCTGTACGGCTTTTTCGCCGCAGTCGGCTTTACGCTGGCGATCGTGCTGTTTGCGTCCATTCGCGAGCGGCTCGAGTTTGCTGACGAGCCGAAATCCTTTCAGGGCTTTCCCATCGCGCTCATCACGGCGGGACTCATTTCCATCGCCTTTATGGGCTTCCAAGGCCTGAAAATCTTTTGATGAGAGGTGAATGGAAATGAGTTTTGGTTCAATCGCTTTACCCGCCGCCATTTTAGGCGGTATGGGCCTTTTCTTCGGACTGGTGCTGGCATTCAGCGCTAAGCTGTTCCATGTCGAGCAGGATCCCCGCATTGAGGAGGTCACAAACACTCTGCCCGGCGCGAACTGCGGCGGCTGTGGCTATGCCGGCTGTGCAAACCTCGCTGCTGCCATCGTGGGGGGCTCGGCGCCCGTCTCCGGCTGCCCGGTGGGCGGAGCGGCGGTCGCACAAAAGGGTGCCGCCATTATGGGGGTCGAAGCGGGCGAGGTCAACCGCACGGTCGCGCATGTCGACTGTCGTGCTGGCAGCACCCACGCAAAGCGCAAGTATGCGTATGACGGCATTTCAGACTGCCTTTCGGCGTCTAAAGTGGCGGGCGGCCCGCTTGAGTGTACATACGGCTGCCTTGGCTATGGCTCCTGTGCGGCGGTATGCGCGTATGACGCGCTCCATATGATCGACGACGTAGCGGTGGTCGACCCCGAAAAATGCGTATCGTGCGGCAAGTGCGTGTCCGCCTGCCCGCGCAGCCTAATCACCATTGTGCCCGATAAGCAGAAGGTTTTCGTCTGTTGCTCGTCGCGCGCAAAAGGCCCCGAAACGCGCCATGTATGCGGCATCGGCTGCATCGGTTGCATGATGTGCCAGAAGGCATGCCCGGTGGGTGCGATCACCGTGACGGATAATTTGGCGACGATCGATTACAGTAAATGCATCAATTGCGGCGCTTGCGTCACCGTCTGCCCGCGTCATTTGATTGTCAATACGGACACAACGAATCAAGAACCCGCGAAATAGCGGCCTGCGGAGGTTATTATGGCATACAAGCAGTACAGAGGAATCGGCGTATACCGGCGCCGCAGACGCGCGATCGTCGCGCTGGTGCTGGTCCTGTTGCTGCTGGGCGCTGCAGCAGCCTATGGGTTCAGCGCCGGGTATCTCACGTTTACCGAAAACGGGTTGCGGTTCAACCTTCTGGCCAAGTCGGACGATACGCCGCCTGACGTTGTCGTTGAGCCGTCTACCACGCCGCCCACCGATACGACGCAGGGGACGACCGAACCGACCACAACCGAGCCGCCCGCACCGCCAGCCGAATACCACGGCGCGCTGCTGCTCGATGCGGATCGTCTGACCGACAGCGCATATGTCGATGCGCAACTCTCGGTGCTTGAGCAGTATGGCATGACGAGTGTCGCTGTCACGGTAAAGGATAAGTCCGGAACGGTACGCATTCCCTGTGCGTCGCAGTATGCAGAGGGAGCGGTAGCGGAAGACTCGGAGCAGTTTCTCGCGGCGCTCGACACATTGCGTGCTAAGGGCATACGTCTGGTGGCGATGGTTTCGGCGCTGCGGGACAACGTGATGCCGCGCACCTTCCGTGAATGTGCGACCAAAACGAACAGCTCGCTCTGGCTTGACCGCGAATATACCACGTGGCTTGACCCCTATCAGGATGTGACGCGCGTGTACCTGACCGATCTCATTGTCGCCTGTCGCGACGCGGGATTTTCTGAGGTGCTGCTCTATCATTTCTCATTTGCGAATATCGGCAAGACGAATATGATCACTTATCAAGACGGCGGTGTGGATAAAGCGGACGCGCTGGCGGCGCTTGCTTCGTCTCTGCGAGACGCGACGGAAGGGAAGCTTGCGCTTTCGGTACTGCTGACCGATCAAACGGTGGCAGAGGGAGCGGATGCGCTGGCTGGGCAGGATGCGACAAAGTTGTGCAACGCGGTTGACAAGGTGTATTTGCCGATGGAGAAGCCCGACACGGATCTGCTTTCCGGTTTTGTCCCTGATCGACCGGAGGATTGCCGCGTTGCGGCCTATCTGACCGATGGACAGCCGCTTTTTGCATCGGAATATCCGACGCTTGACTATCTCGTTCGCGCGCAGAACTACGAGTATCAATAAAAATCAATGAAACATGAGTCGGCAGACAGGCCTTCTGTCTGCCGACTTTTGATAGGAGGAACGCGCATGCATCACATTGGGACGGTCGCAATCGAGACAAAAAGGCTTTTACTGCGGCGGTTTACGGAAGTGGACGCCACGCCCGCGTTTCGCAACTGGACGAGCGATGAGAAAGTAACGGAGTTTTTGCGGTGGCCGACACATCAATCGGTAGAAATTACGGAAAGAGTGCTGAAGGAATGGGTTGCTGGCTATGCGCGCGATGACTTTTATCAATGGGCTATTGTACTGAAGGAACAGGGAGACGAGCCGCTCGGAACGATCAGCGTCGTCGGGCAAAATGAAACTTTGCATAGTATGCATATCGGATACTGCATCGGAAGCAAATGGTGGGGCCAAGGTATTACGAGCGAGGCGTTTGCGGCGATCATTCCCGTTCTATTCGATGAGGTAAAGGTAAACCGCATTGAGTCGCAGCATGACCCTCGAAATCCCGGATCGGGGAAGGTCATGACGAAATGTGGCCTGCGGTATGAGGGGACGCTGCGAGAGGCCGATTTCAGCAACTGCGGTATTGTCGACGCCGCGATGTACAGCCTGCTGGCGCGCGAATACCGCGCGGCAATCAAAATGCAGGCAGAATAGCAGAAGTGTATAGGTATAAATAACCCCGCGCAGAGTCTCTCTGCGCGGGGTTATTTAGCAAAAATGGTTATCCGATGACAAAGCAGAACGGGTGGCCTGCGGGGTCAAGCATGGTAATCCAGTGGTCCCCGCCAAACTGCGTTTCTGTTTTTACCGCACCGCAGTCGATCGCATGCTGTACGGCAAGTTCGAGCTGCACGCTGCTTGCAACAGAGAAGTCCATATGCACCATCTGCTGTTGCGCGTCCGGTTCTTCGGGCCACACAGGC
>MEFT01000120.1:5307-9532 GCA_001725215.1 Clostridium sp. SCN 57-10 | reverse complement strand
AAGCTCACATGCCTTGTAGCCCAACGCGCCCATGCAGTCGAAGCCCGAGCGATATTGCTCTGTTCGGTATGCCTCGCGCAGCGCGGGATTTTTGATGATGATGTTGGATGCCAGCATGCCTGCGAGATTAAACGTTTTGCTGGGCGCCGTACAGGTAATCACATGCTGCGCGATTTCATCGCTGAGCGACGCTATCACCGTGTGCCGATGCCCGGGCATAATTAAGTCGTGATGAATTTCATCCGAAACAATGACCACGTTGTTTCGGATACAGACGTCCGCAACCTCGCGCAGCTCGTGCTCCGACCAAACTCTGCCCACGGGGTTGTGCGGGCTGCAAAAAATGAGCAGCTTGTTTTTTGCCTGCGCGGTCAGTCTCGCAAGCAGGTTATAATCGATGCGATAGCCCGTTCCGTCGTTTACAAGCGGACATTCGACCACAGTTCTGCCATTTGCCGTCACGGCATTGTAGAACGGGTAGTAGACGGGCGTCATCAGAATAACGCCGTCGCCCGGCTGCGTATAGGCCTTCACAAGGTCAAACAGCGCGGGGATAATGCCGTTTGAGACGCAAATCGAGTCGCCTTCAACGCGCCAGCCGTGCCGCAGAGCCATCCATCCGGTCACCGCCTGCACATAGCTCTCCGTAGGCACGGTATAACCGAGCACGGCACCGCCACGCAGATAGTCGATCAGCCCGTCTGTAATTTCAGGTGCGGGCAGAAACTCCATGTCGGCGACCGAGAAGGGAATGATATCGTTGGGCAAATCGGGCACGCGTTTTTTCATGCCCGCCCATTTTTCCGAGCCTTGCGCGTGCCGATTGACGACCGTGGTAAAATCGTAGCGCATGTTACACGCCCTTTTTGCTCGACTTAGCGCGCAGTTGGTTGTTGAGAATGCGTTTGCGCACCCGCAGGCTCTGCGGCGTTACTTCGATCAGCTCATCGTCGGTGATAAACTCGATGCACGCCTCAAGGCTCATGATGCGCGGCGGAATGAGGCGCAGCGCTTCGTCGCTGCCCGAAGCGCGCATGTTGGTGACATGCTTCTTCTTGCATACGTTGACGTTGATATCTTCGCTCTTAGGCGAACGGCCGACGACCATGCCCTCATACACCTTGGTGCCCGGCGTGATGAACATCAGGCCGCGATCCTGCGCGTTGAAAATGCCGTATGCCACCGCTTCGCCCGTTTCAAACGCGACAAGCGAGCCGGTTGCCCTCGTCGGCACCTCGCCCTTATAGGGCTGATAGCTGTCAAACACGGTGCTCATGATACCCTCGCCGCGCGTATCGGTCAGAAACTCGTTGCGATAGCCGAACAGACCGCGCGAAGGGATGATAAACTCAAGGCGCATGCGGTCGCCGACGGGAGACATGTGCACAAGGTCGCCCTTGCGCGAGCCGAGCTTTTCCATCACCGCTCCTACCGCCTCGGTCGGTACGTCGCACACAAAGCGCTCCATCGGCTCAAGCTTGACGCCGTTTTCCTCATGATAGAGCACGCGCGGCGCGCCGACGGCGAACTCATAACCCTCGCGGCGCATCGTTTCAATGAGAATGGAAATGTGCATCTCGCCGCGTCCCGCGACGCGGAAGCTCTCGGTCGTATCCGTTTCGCTGATGCGAATCGAAACGTCTTTCAGCGTTTCGCGCATCAGACGGTCACGCAGATGGCGAGAGGTAACGTATTTACCCTCCGTGCCGGCAAAGGGGCTGTCGTTGACCGAGAAGGTCATTTCGACGGTAGGCTCGGAGATTTTGACAAACGGAAGCGGCTCGGGCTTGTCCGCGGCGCATACCGTGTCGCCGATGGTAATATCGGCAACACCCGACATGCATACGATATCGCCCGCCATGGCGGTTTCAATGGGGACGCGCGAAAGTCCCTCGATGCGGAACAGGTTGACCGCCTTCGCGCGGTACGGATCGTGGTTGCCGTGGAAGTCGCACACGATGATTTCCTGATTCTTGACCATCGTGCCGCGTTCAATGCGGCCCGTGCAGGTGCGGCCGACGTAATCGTTGTAGTCGATCGACGAAACAAGCATTTGCAGAGGCGCTTCGGGGTCGCCCTCCGGCGGGTCCATGTGCATCAAAATAGAATCGAACAGCGGCTTGAGGTTTTCAAGCGGGCCGTCTGGCGAGAGGGAGGCGGTGCCGTCACGTCCCGAGCAGAAAAGAACGGGACTGTTGAGCTGCTCGTCATCCGCGCCGAGGCTGATGAGCAGGTCGAGCACCTCGTCGATGACCTCGTTGATGCGCGCGTCGGGACGGTCGATTTTATTGACGACGACGATAACCTTGTGTCCAAGGTCAAGCGCCTTCTGCAGCACAAAACGCGTCTGCGGCATGGGGCCTTCTGCCGCATCGACAAGCAGGATAACGCCGTTTACCATTTTCAGAATGCGCTCCACCTCGCCGCCGAAGTCGGCGTGGCCCGGCGTGTCAACGACGTTGATCATCACGTCGTTGTAGTGGATGGAGGTGTTTTTGGCAAGGATGGTGATGCCGCGCTCGCGTTCGAGGTCATTGCTGTCCATCACGCGCTCGGCGACCACCTGGTTTTCGCGGAAAACGCCGCTCTGGCGCAGCATTTCGTCAACCAACGTGGTTTTACCGTGGTCGACGTGCGCCACGATGGCGATGTTTCTTAGATCATTACGAATCATAGGCATACCTTCTCTTTTCGATTTCAAACAAGTCATTATACAGCATCGGGAAGAAAAAGTCAAATTTTTTGGTGGGAGGCGTTGCCGTTTGCGGGGTGACACCGTATGCAGTGCGGTGCAGGCATAACAGCGCTGCCTTATTTTTGGATTTATGGTAAAATTAATGCAGAACCCGCAATCAAAACACTTGGCAGAAGGATCTAATGGGTAACAGAAGAGGGGTGACGCGGGGTGAATGGCGATAAATTTGCGCAGCGCATCGAGGAGATACGGCACAAACTGTATAAAACCGCGCTGCTTTACATCGGAAATGAGACGGCGGCCGTCGATTCGCTCGACGAAACGGTGTATAAAGCGCTGAAAAGCTATAAAATGCTGCGCCAACCGCAGTTTTTTGACACATGGGTGACGCGCATATTAATCAATGAATGTCACAGAGAGCACAAACGGCAAAAGCGGCACGCATTGTTGGACGAGCTCCCCGAGACGGCGGGCGAGCAGTTTGACGCGCTGCTGCTTAAGGAGGCGATACGGCGTTTGCCGCCCGAGCTGCGCGAGGTCGTGGTTTTGCGCTATTTTTCCGATTATACGTTGGAAGAAACGGCTGCCGCGCTGCGCATTCCGCGCGGAACGGTGGCGACCCGCCAGCGCCGCGCGCTGGCGTTGCTTCGATTGGAGCTGGAGGAGGTAATCCAATGAATAGGCAAGAGGAATATGAAGCGCTGCGGCGTGTAACTGACGCCCCCAATCTTGCGGGAGAGCGCACGCTGACGCGCGCCCGCGCGCGCAACAGGCGCCGCCTTCGCGTGGTTCGCCCACTGGCGGGACTTGCGTCCGCGTTTGCCTGCTTTGTGCTGCTCGTCAACATCAGCACACCGGTGGCGGCAGCGTGCGCAAAGATTCCTTTTTTGCGCGAGCTTGCGCAGGCGGTTACCTTTTCGCAATCTCTTGAAGACGCGGTACGTCACGAATATGCGCAACCGATCAACCTCGTCCAGACAGAAGGCGGCGTGACGGCGAAGGTCCAATATCTAATTGTCGACCAAAAGCAGGTGAATGTCTTCTTCCGCCTTGAATCGGAGCAATACGAAAAGCTGGATGTGACGCCGACCGTCCTGCAGCCGGAAGGCGATTTCGCGCCCTGCTGCTACGGCCTCAACGACTACGATGTGCCGAACGGCACGCTGCAAAGCATCACGGTGGATTTCATGGAGGAAGACGTACCTGCAGCGCTTCGCCTGGTGTTAGAGGTAAGAAGTGCAGAGAACTGGGAGAAAATGCAGAAGGCGTCGCATGGGCAAGCCCCCCTGATGAGCGACCCGCAGGGAAGCTTGCCGGAAGCTGCGGCAAACTTTGACTTTTTGCTTGAGTTTGACCCAGCCTTTACGGCGGCGGGCGAAACGCTGGCTGTGGGGCAGGCCGTCACGCTGGACGGGCAGAAGATCACACTGACGGAGCTTGAGATTTACCCCACGCACTTGCGTATCAATGTGGAAGACGATTCGGAAAACACTGCGTGGCTCAAACGGCTCGATTTTTATATCGTGGCGG
>MEFT01000120.1:0-5273 GCA_001725215.1 Clostridium sp. SCN 57-10 | reverse complement strand
AAGCGGCATTACAGCCACCGGCTCTGCCGAGTCACCCATGATGACCTCTTATCGGGCAGACAGCGTTTATTTTTTTCAAGCAGACCGACTGGAAATAGTCGTTACCGGTGCGGAATGGCTGGCGAAGGACATGGAGACCGTGCGGGTTGATTTGTCTTCCGGCTCGGCAGACCGTATGCCGGAGGGCGCGGAGCTATGGAGCGTCGAGGAGAAAGACGGCAGCTACACCATCACGGTACGTGCAATGATGCGCACGTCAAATCGTCATCACCAAATCTTTGATAGTACATATTACGATACTGCGGGCGTCGAATACGATTTCTACCGCTGGTCGAGCGGCTCTTATGCGGACGCCGGGCAGACTGAGAGCAAGTATTTTTATGTGACATTCGGCATCGAAGACTACCCCTATACCGAAGTATGGCTCACACCGAGCTATTCCTCCGAGTGGGTCGCGCCTACGCCGATTACAGTCAATATCAAATAAATAAATCGCCTGTGGCATAACCACAGGCGCTTTTATTATGCGTTCAGCTCTTTGCCGCAATATAGAATAGCGGCGCGCGCCAGCTCGGCGGTGGGGTCGATGAAGTTGCCCTTGAGATGAAGCATGTCATAAACAATGGGCAACTCGGTGCAACCGAGGATGAAATAGTCGGCACCTCGCACACCCATAGAGGCTGCAAGGCCGTCAAACGCGGCGCTGTCGCGCAGCGTTTCGCCGCCCTTCACGCGGTAAATCGCGTCCATCATCACGGCTTGCTCCGCCTCAGTAGGCAGAACGCAGGCCACGCCTTCGCGCGCAAGCACGTCGGTGTAAACGCCGCTTTTCACTGTTCCGCTCGTTGCCCACAGTCCCGCCGTTTTGCCGGGGAACAGTTCCTTGCAGCGCGCCACCGTTGTCTCGATCATGTTGAGGAAGGGCACATTCGTTTCGGTTTGCAGGCGCGGCAGGAAGTGGTGCGCCGTGTTGCACGGCATAAGGATGACGTCTGCACCGCAACGCTCTAGATTGCGCAGCGCGCTCAGCATCTGCGGCACAGGATCGGCACCGCCCGAAAGAATGGCGGATGTGCGGTCGGGAATTTTGGCGTTGCTGTCGATGACGACGCGCAGATGCTCGTTATCCGACGCTGCGCGGGTAAGCAGAGTGATCTTTTTAAACAGGTCGGCGGTTGCGAGAGGGCCCATGCCGCCCAGAATACCAACGATCTTTTCCATATCAGCAGTGATCCTTCAGCCAGTGGTCGGCGCAGTTTGCAAGAAGAGCGGCACCCACGGGCAGAGCGGCTTCGTCAAACAGCGCGGCAGGGTTGTGCGCCGATTTGTCATAGCCCTGGTCGGTCGAGCCGACGCCGAGCGCGATCATCACGGCGGGCACACGCTCGCTGACAAACGCGAAGTCCTCCGAACCGAAGCAGGCGGGCTCGTTGATAAGCGAAACGCCGTCTTTGCCGGTCACATCGGCGATGTAGCCAAACATCTGCTCGGCCATCGGGATGTTGTTGATGACCGGTCCGCAGTTGGGGCCGTCATAGCTCACCGTTGCCGTTGCGCGGAACGCGCGTGCCGTGCCTTCAACCACCTCGATGAGACGCGCCTTGATGAACTCACGCATCGCAGGCGTATAGCTGCGGATGGTGCCGATCAGCTCGACCTGATTGGGGATGATGTTGTCCGCCGTACCGCCCCAGATTTTTCCGAAGGTGACGGTAACGTGCTCGGGCGCGGGAACCTCAAGCGCCAGCGTATAGCGGATGGCGGCAAGAATTTCGCCCGTGATGTTGATCGGGTCGATCGTCTGATGGGGCAGTGCGCCGTGGCCGCCCTTGCCGCATACGGTGATTTTGATTTTGTCCACGGCGGAATAGGTCGCGCCACGTGAGTAGCGCACCGTGCCGACCTGCGACACGTCGGTGCCGCCGACGATGTGAATCGCCATCGCCGCATCGACACGCGGATTTTCAAGCACGCCCGCCTCTACCATGGGGCGCGCACCGCCCAAAATCTCTTCGCCGGGCTGGAACATAAGCTTCACGGTGCCGCAAAGCTCGTTTTCGCGTTCTTTAAGCATATGCGCCGCGCCGAGCAGCATAGAGGCGTGGAAGTCGTGCCCGCACGCGTGGCACGAGCCGTTGGTGCACGCAAAGTCAAGTCCGGTCTGTTCGACGAGAGGCAGCGCGTCAAAGTCGGCACGCAGCAGGAAGGTCTTTTCGCCCTTTCCGATGGTGGCGACGATGCCGCACTCCATGATTTCGTGCGACTCGATGCCCATTTGGGCAAGGCGACGCTTAATATACTCCGCGCTTTCGCGCAAGTCAAGGCCGACGCCGCCGATGCGGTGGATGGTGCGGCGATCGGTGACGATGTCGTCGCGCAGTTCATTTGCCCGTGCAAGATAGTTCATTTACTGTTCCTCCCCGGTGTTGTGTTTCATGATTTTATATTGCGCGGCGGCGCGTTCGGCGTCGGCGCGCGGGATATCTGCTTCGCTGTATCGCGCCTCCAGGTAGAGACCGCGCAGCTGCTCCACCTGCTCTGCGGGAAAATAGGCCGCCGCGCCGCGCGCGATGTCGGCGCTGTCACAGGTCGGTGGCGTATGTCCGCCGAGCTTGCGGTATAGCGCGAGAAAGCGGCGGTAGTGCCACCGCACCGCCCTGCGCGGGTCGTGTGGGGCGAAAAGCTCGCGCGGCGCTCGGGGGGCGATATAGGGCGCGGCCAAGGTGCGTGCTTCCCGCACGCCGCCTGTTTCGTCAGCGCGAAGGCGGCTCAGCCGACGCTTAAAGTATAGCACGGCGCCTATCACAGCCGCAAGCACAAAGAGGCCAAGCATCACGTTTTGAAATACAGCAGATGGCTCGCGCGGAACGACGTCGCCCAAATAGTCGCGCATACCGGCCGCAAACTCCTCAACCGTTTCCTCTGTCTGGTTTGTGGTGCTACCGCGCAGCCGCGAGAGCAGCTTGGCGACGAACAGCGCCACCCATGCGAGCAGATAGACGACGCAAAGAAGAATTGGCACGATAACGCCGCGGTAAATAAGGCCGACGAACGAGAAAAGCCCTCGCAGCGCGGCAGGGGTGCCGAGCAGTACGCCGAGCGCGAGCACCGCGGCGACGAGCAGCGCGTTGAGCCATACAAAGCGCGGCTGGTGCAGCGTTTCCTCTTCATGGCGCAGCATACGCAGCATGAGCACGCCGCTCGTTAAGAACACCACAAATAAGGGCAGCGAAACGGCGGAGACAGCACGCCATGAGCCGAACAGCGACGCGGCGGCAAGCAAAGCGGCAGCGAGCAGTCCGCGCCGAAAAGCGTCTACGCTGTCGGTGTATTGCGGGAAGAAAAGCCGCCGGTGCACAGAAAAAACGGTGAACGCCATGGACGGCAGCAGCACGGCGGCGGCTGGCAGCGAGCGCGCGAAGAAAAAGCAGAGCGGCAGTAGCGCCAGGGGCGCATAGCGCACGCGCCCGAGCTTGTCTGCGGCGCGGCACAAAGTGCCTATCAGCGCGATGAGCAAAAGGGGGATGCGTGCCTCAAGCGGAACGCCGAACCAGGAAAGAATAAGTCCCGCAAGCGAAAAATAAAGCGCGTTCTCGCTGAGCGACTTGAGAAAAAAGACAAGATTCATGCAGGCTCCGCCTCCTCTTCGGGAAAAAGCGAACACGCAGCGAGCGTGCACACGTCGCCGCCCGTCAGCTCGCGCAGGCGCGCAAGCGCATGATGGTGCATATCGGTCAACGCAGGCGTGATGATGATATGCCCGCGTCCGTGCTCGGCACGCCGCAGTGCGCGGTCAAGCGTCTGCGCAAAAGGCTCGGTGCTGTCATAGGTCGCACGACCCAGTCCTTCGAGAATGGTGCGCAGGTGCTCGTGTCCCAAGCCATCCGCCAATGTGTTCCAAAGTCCCATCGCGCCGGCCGCCGCCGCGTTGGTCAGAAAATCATAGGAAATGCCGCGCCGTTCAAGCTCCTCACACACACCGCGTGCGAGTGAAAAGCACTGCTCGATGCGCGCGTGCAGCGCGGCGCCGCGCAGCGTATCGCACGCGATGTTCAGCACGACGGTTACCGTTTGCTCAAGCGTGTAATCATACCGCTTGACCATGAGCCGTCCGAAGCGGGCGCTTTGCGTCCAGCTGATCTGCTTTTGCGGCTCGCGCCCCGTGTACTCGCGAAAGCCGAGCGTCAGCACGGGGTCTTCCATGATAAAGCGGCTCACCGAGCGGTCACCGAGGTAGCCGCCAAGCATGGCCTGCAGTGCGGGCGCCTCCACCGTGCGCGGCATGACGACGACTTCATGCGAGCGCGGCACATATTCAATCGTTTCCGAAAGTCCGAAAAAATCGCCTGCGGCAAGCTGTCCCCCGCGCAGAAAATAGCGTCCGCGTGCGGGCAGGCTGACCGAAACGCGCCGCTCAAGCTTTTGGCGCCCAAGCAGGTAGACACGGCAGGTCGTGCGCATGCCGTCACGCTCGAGGAGCATTGAGACCCCTTCCGTGTACACACATGCCCCTGGCGGCAGCTTTTCCTGGACGCGCAGATACATGACGGGCATACGCTTGCGGTTTTCAAGCGTGGTCACCACGTCAAACGGCTCGTCCGGATCGACGGTGTCCTTGGAGGCGCGCGTTTCATAAACGACGCCGTCCAACGCGTGTGTCAGCGTATACCGCTGCGCCACCCAGGCGAGCAGAAGCAACACAACAAGGAAGATGACCATATCAGTCGGCGCTTTCGAGCGGAACGGGTACGGCCGCGATCAGCTTGGCGAGGAAGGCCGAGCGGTCGCTGCCGCGCGTCGAAGCGCCCGACGCGACGCGGTGCCCCAGCACATGGGGCGCGACAAAGCGAATGTCCTCGGGAATGACATAGTCGCGCCCTCGGAAGGCGGCCGTCACCTGTGAGGCGCGGTAAAGAGCGATGGCACCGCGTGTCGATACGCCAGTGACAAAGCTGCTCTCGGTGCGCGTTTTTTCGACGATGTCCATCAGATAGGCCGCTACATCGGGCGTTACGGCGACCTCATGCAGCGTTGCCTTGAGGCGCGCCGTTTCTTCCGGCGTGACGACGTACGAAAGATCTTCGACCAAATCGACCGTCGACCGCCGGGCAAGCACGGCAAGCTCTTCCTCCCGCTTCATATAGCCAAGCGAAAGCCGCATGAAAAAACGGTCTACCTGAGCTTCCGGCAGCGGGAAAGTGCCGTAAGACTCGATCGGATTTTGCGTCGCCATGACCATAAACGGCTCGGAAAGACGGCGCGTCTCGCCGTCT
>MEFT01000119.1 GCA_001725215.1 Clostridium sp. SCN 57-10 | reverse complement strand
CGCAGTCATCTTCCTGTCTTTCCGCCGCACTGGTTTGCGGTAGCCCACCCTGCGGCGGCGTGTTTTGGTTACTTTTTCGCGAGAAAAAGTAACTCTAAGCGAAGCGTCTACCCCGCACGGAGTGCGTAAACTTCGTTCACCTCACGCGCAGCAACCGTCAACCAGCCCTACTTAAAATCCTCGTCCTTCGTCTTACGGCTCTGGCGGTAAAACTCTGCCTCGTCGTAAACACCGTTTTTGGGTGAGGAGGAAAACGGGTCATCTCGGCCGACGTCGGCAAATGGATCCTCCTGCTTCGGGGGCCTGTCCATACCGGCAAAGGGATCACGCACAGGCTCGTATTCCCGCTCTTTCTTGGGCGGCATGTCATAGACGCGCGGCTCGTCCGCGGGGTGCGTGTCAACGTCGGTCGCGTCCGTGGTGTCAAACCCCTCGCCCTCAAAGGGCGATTTGGGCGCGCCAAAGCCGCGGTTTTCCTCGCGTGCCTGCTCGGCCATCACCTGCGCCTTGCTCGGCATTACAATGGCGCAGATGATATAAGCCCACACTCCTATGCCGTAGTTGAGCGCAAGCAGGAGCCAAATGACACGCACAAGCCATGCGGGCATGCCGAAAAATTCGGCAATTCCCGAGCAAACGCCCGCAATCTGCCGGTTTTGATCGTTTTTGTAAAGACGGCGTTTCATGGCTTAGTTGCATTCCTCCGGAATAATGGCCGCCGCGATAAAATAGGCGATGAGGCCGACAAACGTAAAGGCAAACAGTGCCCACGCAAGGCGAATGATGGTAGGATCGATGTTGAAATATTCGCCGATGCCGCCGCACACACCGCTGATCTTACGGTCTCTTCTGCTGCGATAAAGCTTTTTCATCATGAAACTCTCCTTTTTGTTTTGTCAAATAGATGTTGTAAACATACTTACGCGCGATGGGGTTTAAATATCCAGGTTGACTACGTTTTTCGCATTGCGCTCGATAAATTCGCGGCGCGGCTCAACCTTTTCGCCCATGAGAATGGTGAAAATTTCGTCGGCGGCGACGGCGTCTTCCATGAGCACCTGTTTAATGATGCGGCGCTCGGGATCCATCGTCGTTTCCCAAAGCTGCTCGGGGTTCATCTCACCAAGGCCCTTATAGCGCTGCACGTCGGCGCCCGGAAACTGGGCGCACAGGCGCTCAAACTGCTGGTCGTTGTAGGCGTAATTCTCGGTGGCGTTTCTGCCGCGCGGCACCACTTTATAAAGGGGCGGCTGCGCGAGGAATACGTTTCCGTTTTCGATCAGGGGACGCATAAAGCGGAAGAAAAACGTAAGCAGCAGCGTGCGGATGTGCGAGCCGTCTACGTCGGCATCGGCCATGAGGATGATTTTTCCGTAGCGCAGCTTGGTCAGATCGAATTCGTCGCCGATGCCCGCACCGAACGCGGTGACAAGCGGCATCAGCTTTTCGTTGCCATACACCTTGTCAAGCCGCGATTTTTCCACGTTGAGCATCTTGCCCCAAAGGGGCAGAATGGCCTGAAAACGCCGGTCACGCCCCTGCTTTGCCGAGCCGCCTGCCGAATCTCCCTCGACGATGTAAATCTCGGTCAGCGTGGGGTCTTTTTCCTGGCAGTCGGCCAGCTTGC
Source organism: Clostridium sp. SCN 57-10 (assembly GCA_001725215.1). GTDB lineage: Bacteria > Bacillota > Clostridia > Oscillospirales > Butyricicoccaceae > SCN-57-10. Next base: position 3,655 of record MEFT01000119.1, on the reverse strand, counting down.
CCGGAAGGCTGCCGCCGTCAAGCGGGCTTTTGCGTCGCGTCGCCTCGCGGGCGCGCTTGGCGGCCTCGCGGGCGCGCGCCGCCGTCAGGCATTTTTCCATAATCATTTTGGAAACAGGGGGATTTTCCTCCAAAAACGCCGAAAGCTTGTCATATACCGCGCCGTCGATAAACGGGCGGATATACGCGTTGCCAAGCTTGGTTTTGGTCTGCCCCTCAAACTGCGCCTCGGTCAGCTTAACGGAGATGACGGCCGTCAATCCCTCGCGCACGTCCTCGCCCAGAAGGTTTTTGTCGTCCTCCTTGATGTGTTTGTAGCGGCGGGCATAGTCGTTGATGACGCGCGTCAGCGCCGTTTTAAAGCCGGTTTCGTGCATGCCGCCTTCCACCGTGTTGATGTTGTTGGCAAACGAAAGAATATTCTCGTTGTAGCTGTCGTTATACTGCAGCGCGATTTCCATCTCGCTGTCGCCCTGCGCGCCCGAAAGATAGACCACATCGGGGTGAAGCGGCGTTTTGTTGCGGTTTAAGTGGCGCACAAACTCGCGAATGCCGCCCTCATAGCACATCACGTCCTGGCGGAACGTACCGTCTTCCTGCGCTTCGCGGCGGTCGGTCAGCGTCATACGCAGACCGGCGTTGAGAAAGGCCTGCTCGCGCAGCCGAAGCAGCAGCGTGTCATAATCAAACACGATTTCGTCAAAAATCTGGGCGTCCGGCTTAAACACGATCTCAGAACCGGTCTGCTCGCATGTTCCTGTGACGTGCATAGGCTGCGTCACGCTGCCGCGCGCAAACGCCATTTCATGCACGCTGCCCTCGTTGCACACCTTGACGGTCAGCCATTCGGACAAAGCGTTGACGACGCTTGCGCCCACGCCGTGCAGACCGCCGGCAACCTTATAGCCGCCGCCGCCGAACTTGCCGCCCGCATGCAGCACGGTAAACACGACTTCAAGCGTCGAAATGCCCATTTTGGGGTGAATGCCGCACGGAATGCCACGGCCGTTATCGGCCACGCGGATGACGTCACCCGGCTCGATGGTCACTTCAATGTGATCGCAATAGCCGGCGAGCGCCTCGTCGATGGCGTTATCGACAATTTCGTTGACCAGATGGTGCAGCCCGCGCGACGACGTCGTCGCGATATACATGCCCGGGCGCTTGCGCACCGCTTCCAGTCCCTCGAGCACCTGTATCTGGTTTTCGTCGTAAGCTTGGTTTAACTGTTCAGACATATTGTTATAACTCCTATTCGGAAATGGCGCAAAGCGCGAATACTTGAGCTTCAGCCGCAAAGTGGCGGCGCAAAAGGAAAATTGGATCCCCTTCGGAGGCCTTAAAGCAGGTTGTCGGGCAAGCCACCCGACTGCACGCGACGCAGCAGCGTCTGCGGCGAGATTTGCGAAATATACACGACGGCACGGCCGTCCTCCCGGCACACGACGGCGCTTTTCGGCAGCTCGTCGGACACGGTGACGACTCTGCCCTCGCGTTCGGCACGCGCAAGCAGACGGCGTGTGTGCACCGAATGCGTGGAATTGTCGAGATCAAAGATCCCGATGATCGATTGATAAGAAACGGCGATGTCGCGCCCCAGATGCAGAAACATTCATCTCGTCCTTTCGATGGCGCCACGCGTCACGGAAAAAAGCGCGGCGCTTTCGCCAAACAGCGCTCCCGCGTCGCCCGCGCTGGTCAGCAGGGTCTGCCCGCCCGCCACGCGCTCTGTCACAAAGGCCTGACGGCGCGCGTCCAGCTCGGACAGCACGTCGTCGAGCAGCAGCAGCGGATATTCGCCGCCGTCGCGGAAAAACATTTCGCGCTCGGCGAACTTAAGAGCCAGCGCGGCCGATCGCGTCTGCCCTTGAGAGGCATAAGCCTTCGCCTCGCGTCCGTCGATGTGTATCGAAAAATCGTCCTTATGCGGCCCTGAAAGGCATTGACAGCTCGCAAGCTCAGCGGCGTAATGCTCCTCGGCGTGGCGCAGCAGCGAAAGCTCGGTGTCGCGCTCGTCAAACGGGTCACGCACGGAGGAAACGGTGTGGTAAGAGAGCGCAAGCGTTTCGCGTCCACCCGCGATTTCGCCGTAAACGGCGGCACACGCCGGCGCAAGCAGCGCGAAGTAGCGTGCGCGGAATGCAATCACAGCAGCCCCCAGCCGCGCCATGCGCGCGTTGTAGTCGGGCAATACGGCAAGCAGACCGGCTCGCTTGCCCTCCTCGGTTTTCAGCAGGCGGCTTTTCTGCTCAAGCAGGCGGTTATACTCGGCCAGCGTCTCGGCATAGCGCGGACGGAGCTGGCAAAGCGCCGTGTCGAGATACCGCCGCCGCGCCACAGCCCCCTCGCGCACCAGCGCGAGATCCTCCGGCGAAAAGAGCACGCAGCGCAGCGTTTCTGTCAGCGCGCCGCGCGTACGCTTTTTCACACCGTTGACGGTCACGCTCTCGCGCCCCGCAGTGGGAATGACAAGCCTCATGTCAAACGCGCGTCCGCGCGTTTCCACCGTGCCGCACACGATGGCCTGCTCCGCGCCGAACGAAATCAGCTCCATCTTGACGCGCGCACGCCACGAGCGCAGGCCGGAAAGCAGAAAAACCGCCTCCAGCGCGTTGGTCTTTCCCTGCGCGTTGCTGCCGTGCAGAATGCTCACGCCGTCGGGAAACACGACGCTTGCGTGTGCGTAGGTTCGAAAATCGGTCAGCTCCAGGCTACTCAGCTTCATGGAACGAGACCCGGATGAGTTCGTCGCCCAGTATGACGACGTCCCCCTCCCTGATTTTCTTGCTGCGCTCGGTGCAGATTGCGCCGTTTAGGCACACCTGCCCTTCCTGAATGAGCGTTTTTGCTTCGCCGCCCGACTGCACAAGGTTGCACAGCTTCAGCAGCGCGTCGAGCCGGATAAACGGAGGTCTTACGGAAACTTCATGCGTCATCGGCTATTCCCCCGCCTTAAGGCGCACGGGGAGCACCAGATAGAGATACGCATCGCCCTCCAGCGGGCGCAGAATGCACGGCGACAGCGACGCCTTGATCTGCAGCAGGCATTCGTCATCGGGGCATGCCTTGAGCGCATCGAGCAGATAGCGGTTGTTGAAGCCGATTTCGACCGGCTCCGGGCAGAACGGGATGACGCACTCGTCATACGAACGGCCGAGCGCCGTCACGCATGAAAGGCGCAGCGCGTCGCCGTCAAACAAACAGCGCACGGGGTTTTTGAGGCGCTCGGAAATGATGAGCGACACACGCTCGACCGAGTCGATGATGTCAGACGTGCTCACCTTCAGGCTGATGGGCAGCGAATCGGGAATGACGCTCTTGTAATTCAAAAACTCGCCCTCGAGCAGCCGCGTCGTGACGACAGTGCGTTCAAAGCGGAACATGGCGTGCTTGCGGTCGGGGAAAATGGTGGTTTCCTCGTCATTTTCGGGCAGAATGCGCGAAAGCTCGCGCAGCGTGTCGCCCGGCACGACAAAGCTGAACGCACCGCCGCGCATGTTATTGCACGGCTCGCGGCGCATGGCGAGGCGGGAGCTGTCGACGGCGACGACGGTCAGCGTATTTTCGCTTACCTCAAACAGCGAGCCGGTGAGAATCGGCTTGTTTTCGTTGGTCGAAACGGCAAAGCTCGACCGCCCCAGCATATCACGCAGCAC
>MEFT01000118.1 GCA_001725215.1 Clostridium sp. SCN 57-10 | reverse complement strand
CCCCCTCCGACGCTACGCCGCAGCAGCAGCTTCACGGCGCTGTTCGGAAAGCAGCGCTTTGATAGAGCCGACAACGCGACGGCGCTGGCGGTTGACCTCTGTGATGCGGATCTTCTGCATGGTTCTCATCAGTCCGTCCATGCTTGCTTCACGCGGCAGACCGGTCTGGCTTGCGGGAATGAAAACGCGGATGCCGAGCACATTGGCGACGATGCCGCCCTTGTTCTGCTCCACGATCATGCCGTTCATGGGCTCCTCCGAGGTCACAGCAGCCTCAAGCTTCTCCCAGTTTTTCACGGCGTCAAGACGCTTCTTGGAGAGCATTACAAGGCCCTCTACATCGTTGACGCGGAGCACAAACGCATCGATCTCATCGCCGACGTGGATGTTATCTTCCAATACATAGGAAGGATCGTCGCTCAACTCGGTCGTCGAGATATAGCCGGCTTGTTTCACGCCAAGATCAACATGGATCTCAGTCGGCGTAATTGCGGTAACAATGCCGGTTACCTTTTCTCCTGTATGTAAAGTTTTGAGGGATTGCTCCAGAAGTTCTGCAAAATTTTCGATGCCATTGGTCATGATTTCGTCCGTCATGTTGTCGTTTACCTCCTTAATGATCAGATCCGGTGTCGATGCTCCGGCGGTGATAAATATGTGCCGTGCGCCCTTTGTCAGGCCGCGCGGCAATTCGCTTGCTGTTTCGATGAACAAAGTGGTTTCACACTGCTCCCGACATAACTCATATAGGCTTTTTGAGTTACTGCTCGCTTTATCGCCGATTACAATGACAACATCAGATCCTGAAGCTGCCAAACGAGCCTCCTCCTGGCGCTCGTCTGTAGCCTTACATATTGTATCAAATATATGTGCACCATTACAAGCTTTTTTTATGATATTTAAGAATTTATTGAAAACATTTCTTCTAAAAGTTGTCTGTACAACCACAGAAATGCACTGTTCTCGATATTCAGACAAAAAGTCAGACAGTTCTTCTTCCGTCTCCACCACGCGGCATATACCGGCGCGCGCGGCGATGGCCTCTACCTCGGGATGTCCATGTTTGCCTATGACCAGAACGATGCGCCCCGCGGCACGCTCTCCCTCCACAATACGGTGGATGCGCGATACATGCGGGCATGTTGCGTCGACCACGGTGCAGCCTCGCCCTGCAAGCTCATCAAGCGCCTGCGGGGGCAAACCGTGGGCGCGCACAATAACAACGGAACCGTCAGGAATATCGGCAATCTGTTCTGCTGAATGTATGCCAAAGGAGCGCATTCCCTCAACCGCCGACTTGTTATGAATAAGTGGTCCCGCAGTATAGACGTCTCCATGCGCATGCGCCGCGTCAATCGCCGTTTCAACCGCTCTGCGCACACCGTAGCAATAGCCAGCCGTTTTCGCAACCGAAATACGCGTCACGCCTGCTCCCCTACCTTCCGAATTGTTTCCATAATCTGTTCACTCATACGTGCGTAGTCGCTTTGGTCGGGTCTTCCGCTTTTTTCGGGCAAAAACGGCGTGCCGATCACAACCTTGCATCCGCGAAATGCTTTTTTTCCCGGCGTGATGTAGACGGGCAGCACCGGTGCACCCGAGCGCATGGCGATCATTCCGGCGCCTGACTTCACCTCCGCCGCAGCATCGGGCGTTTTCACACGCGTTCCCTCCGGAAAAATCAGCAGCTGCTTCCCGTCGCGCAGCAGTGAAAACGCCTGCTTGATGGCAGAGACATCCGCCCTGCCGCGATGTACGGGAAATGCGCCCAGTGCACGCAATACCGTACCGACGAGCTTATTTTGGAACAGCTCCGCTTTGGCCATCGCCGCAAAGTGTGCGTGAAACCCGAGCGACAGCCCCAGCAGCACCGAATCGATGTTCGCCGTATGGTTGGCACACACGACGATCCCACCTTTGGGAATATTTTCACGCCCCACAAAGCGGAAGCGATAAATCGGCCAAAGCAACAGATACAGAGGCCAATAGACGATTTTAAAGAGCATACAGCTTCTCCTCTATCACTTGTTTCAATCGCGCCAGCGCTTCGCTCGGCGTGTCATTCGTGGTGTCTACCATAATCGCGTCTTCGGACGCGCGCAGCGGTGCGGCGGCGCGCGTCGAATCGATCTCATCACGCCGAACCAAGTTCTCATAGACCGACGCGTAGGTTACCGGTTCGCCCTTAGCAAGCAGCTCTTCATACCGCCGTTTGGCCCGCGCCTCCGGCGACGCGGTGAGAAAAATCTTCACGCTTGCGTCGGGCAGCACCACGGTTCCGATATCGCGTCCGTCCATAATCACATGCTGTTTTTTCGTCATATTGCGTTGCAAATCGAGCAAAAATGCGCGCACACCGGGAATGGCAGATACCTCGGAAGCATGGCGGGACGCCTCCTCCGTGCGAATCGCTTCGCTTACGTCCTCGCCATTGAGGAAAATATGCTGCACACCTGCTTCATAGGTCAATTGAATGTCAAGCTCGTGCAGCCGTGAAAGCACCGCCTCAGCGTTTTTGGTATCAACACCCTGCCGCGCGGCATAAAGCCCTACGGTGCGGTAAATGGCTCCCGTGTCGATATAGACATACCCCAGCGCACGCGCCAGTTCACGCGCAAGCGTGCTCTTGCCTGCGCCCGAAGGCCCATCGATCGCAATACTGTTCCAGTTCATGTACATCCTCCGCCCTGCTAAAGCTGCCACGCCGCACTTTGCCCTGCTTTATATCCTGTCGACCAAGCGATCTGCAGATTAAAGCCGCCCGTATACGCGTCGACGTCGATCACTTCACCCGCAAAGTACAGACCGCGCACAACCTTTGATGCAAGCGTTTTGGGGTTAAGCTCCTTGGTATCTACGCCGCCTGCCGTAATCACCGCTTCGTCAAATGACCCTGCGGCGCAGATGGGAACGGTAAAGTCCTTCAGCGCGAGGCAGAGCGCCTCGCGCTGCTCACGCGTGACGGTATTTACCTTTTGGTCGGTCGGGATGCCGCAGCGCTCCGCCATGACGGGCATCAGCTTTTGCGGCACAAGCCCGGCCAAAACATTGGAGAAGTCACGATTTTTTCCCGCCTCAAAGTCGCGAAGCACACGCTTGTCCAGCGTATCTCGGTCGAGCGCGGGCTTTAAATCGATATGGAGCATACATTGAAAGCTTTCACGCTGCACTAGATGCGCGGAGGCGCTCAATATCATCGGACCCGATACACCGTTTGAGGTGAACAGCATTTCTCCGAAGTCTTCGTAGATAGTTGTTCCGTCTTGCTCGACGCGCAGCGCCACGTTGCGCAGCGAAAGACCTTCGAGACGCGGGCAGATGTCGCTGTCCGACCGCAGCGGCACGAGCGAGGGACGCTGCGCAATTACAGTGTGCCCCAGTGCCGCCGCCATGCGGTATCCGTCTCCATCCGAGCCGGTGCGCGGATAAGATCGGCCGCCTGTTGCGATAATCACGGAATCCGCGTCAATCAGTCCGGCATCGGTGCGCACACCGCGCACCGCTCCGTCTTGGGTCACCACCGCTTGGGCACGGCAGCGCTTGACGCGCACTCCGCGCGCCGACATCCCGCGGCTTAGCGCCTGCGTGATGTCTTTCGCGCGGTCGCTCTGCGGAAACACGCGGTTCCCGCGCTCAGTCTTCATGGGTACGCCAAGTGCTTCAAAAAAATGTACGGCATCCTCCGAAGTAAAGCTGCTAAAGGCGCTGTAAAGGAATTTTCCATTACGCGGTGTATTGCGAATGAGCTGTTCGGTGTCGCACTCATTGGTGACGTTGCAGCGACCTTTTCCCGTCAAATTCACTTTGACGCCGCATAGCGCGTTACGCTCAAGTAGCGTAACCTCCGCGCCGCAGTCGCTTGCGGCGATCGCCGCCATCATACCCGCGGCTCCTCCGCCGATGATTACTACTTTCATGCTTCCTCCGGTCGCGTAAAATGAATGGCCTCGCCCGCGGCGCGCAGTTTTTTCTGCGCGCGATCGTCGTCTTTCGCGAGCAGACAGACAATGGCACCGCAAAGCGAAACTGCAGGTGCGACCGAGCCGTTGACGCCGAAATCGCCGCACTCACAAATTAGGCTGACGTCCGCTTCACGCGCCGCCTCCGATTCATGCCCCTCACTGATGGTCACCACGCTCGCTTCACGCTCGCGCGCATAAGCAATCAGGCGTCTCGTCTGCTCCGAGTGGATGGGAAACGAAATCGTAAGCAGCAAATCTCCGCTTCCGATGTCGCTCATCGCGGAGAGCGGCTCATCCGCGATCAAATTCAGGCAGCAGACATTTCGGATCACGATGCGCAGATAAGAAGCCAGATAGATCGCCGCCGCCGAAGCGTGTCCCTGGCCCCATATGTAGACTTTTGACGCAAGCGTCAAACGCGCGCAAAGGTTTTTCAGCGCATCAAGCTCATTGAGCGAAGCGTTTTTGCGAATGTTGCGCGCGTCGGCTGCGGCCATGTTGTCAAGCATATCACGGTCATTCGGCAGCTCGCTCAGAAGCTCAAAACGCTCGAGGGCGGTCAGCCGATACTTCAGTTCAAGCTGCAGTGCGTTTTGAAACTCCGCGTAGCCCTCGTACCCTAGCGCCGTGGCAAAGCGTACCACCGTTGACTGGCTGACGCCCGAAACAGCCGCCAGGTCGAATGAATTGAGAAATGCCGCGCGATCGCAATGCTCGGAAAGAAAAGTGGCCAGAAGCTTCTGCCCTTTTGTCATACGGCCGTTCAGCTCCGCAATGGCCTCGTTGATTCGCTTCATACTTACACCGCCTTTACAGCGTCTTGAGATAGGCGATTTCCTCCGCCGTCAGATGCCGGTAAGTACCCACCTTTAAATCGCCAAGCTTCAGCTTGCCTTCTGCTACCCGCTTGAGCGCGTTTACCGTATATCCGCATTGCACGCACATACGGCGGATCTGACGGTTGCGCCCTTCTTTGATTGCAATGGTCAATACATAGCCATTGTCCGGGGTACGGTGCAGCACGCGTACCTCTGCAGGGCGGCATAAATGCCCTTCAATGGACAGCGGCTGTGAAAGAACTTCTGTCGGGTCATCCGGCGCATTAGGCGAAGCCTTTGACATCTTGACGAGATACTGTTTCGACACATTGTGGCGCGGATGCATAAGCCGATAAGCCATATCTCCGTCGTTTGTCATAATCAAAAGTCCCTCGGAATGCATATCGAGCCGTCCGACGGGATAGACTCGCTGCGGTATGTCCCGTACGAGCGAGGTTACATCGGGTCTGCCTGCTTCGTCAGACATCGTGGTGACATAGCCGCGCGGCTTATTGAGCATCAGATATACATATTGCTCGGAGGCGGGCAGCGGAGCATCGTCAATGAGTATCTCATCCGTATCCGCATCTGCCATCTCGCCGAGCAGGGCGGTCATGCCGTTCACGTCCATCGCGCAGAAGTTCCTCTGCGGCACGACGTGAGCATACGCCTCGTGCAGCTAAAATTTTTTGCAGTCGCTCTTTCAACGTTTCACCTTGTCTTCCCAAATAATTTTTCAAACAGCGTCGGCGGTTTTTCCGGCGCTGCAACACCATCGCGATAATAAACCGGCGTTTCAAACAGCGTTTTTCCGCCGATTCGGACGCATGCCGTGCCATACTGCTCACCCGCCTTAACGGGTGCATATACAAGCTGAGGTCCGTTCAGCCGAACTTCTATATTGTCACTATCCGCCGTAAAAAAATCAAAGCCTTCTTGAACATAAAGTTCAACATCATGACATTCCTCGCCGGCAACAGTGACGGAGGAAATTTTACCTGAAGTCAAAATAGTTTTCTGGGTAAAGCGCGCAAAGCCCATACGGTAAAGCGCCGCATGATCGTTCCAGTCATC
>MEFT01000117.1 GCA_001725215.1 Clostridium sp. SCN 57-10 | reverse complement strand
GGAAGCGGTTAACAAATCCTATCCGTCTTTCTTTGAAGAATATCAAAAGCTGGGGGGAACATGCCATGTCGTCCATCATGGGTGAAAAGCTTAAGGTTTCCATATTCGGGCAATCGCACGGGGAAGCAATCGGAGTGGTCGTAGACGGACTGCCTGCCGGAGAGACGGTTGACCTTGCACAGCTGCAGCTGTTTTTAGAGCGCCGCGCGCCGGGCAGAAACCGGCTTGCGACGCAGCGGCGCGAGGAGGATGTGCCGCGCGTGCTGTCGGGTCTGATCGAGGGGCGCACCTGCGGCGCGCCGCTGTGCGCCGTGCTGCAAAACGGAGATACCCGCTCGCAGGATTACAGCTCTCTGCGTGATATGCCGCGCCCTTCGCACGCCGACTATTCGGCGCATGTGCGCTATGGCGGCTTTCAGGATGCGCGGGGCGGCGGTCATTTTTCGGGGCGGCTCACCGCGCCGCTGTGCGTCGCGGGCGGCATCGCGCTGCAGCTGCTTGCGCGGCGCGGCATTTTCATTGGCGCACACGCTGAAGCTGTGGGGCAGGCGCGCGACCGCCGCTTTGACCCCATGCACGTGACGCGTGAGGAGCTAGGCCTGCCCGCGTCGCGTGAAATCCCCACGCTGGACGAAAACGCGGGCGAGGCGATGGAGCGTGAAATCCTTGCCGCCGCCGCGGAAGGAGACAGCATCGGCGGCGTGATCGAATGTGCCGCCATCGGCATGCCTGCAGGGGTGGGCAACCCCATGTTCGGCGGATTGGAAAACCGCCTGTCCGCCGCACTGTTCGGTATTCCGGGCATACGCGGCGTTGAGTTCGGCAGCGGCTTTGCCGCCGCCGCCATGCGCGGCAGCGCGCACAACGACGCATTTATTATGGAGAACGGTGCGGTGAGAACGGAAAGCAATCATCACGGCGGCATACTGGGTGGCATTTCAACCGGCATGCCTATCGTGTTTCGCGTGGCTATGAAGCCTACGCCATCTATCACAGCAGAGCAGAAAACGGTAGACCTACGCGTCATGCGCGAAACCGTGCTGCAAATCAAAGGGCGGCATGATCCCTGCATCGCGCTGCGCGCCGTACCGTGTGTCGAAGCGGCCGCGGCGCTCGTATTGCTCGACAGCCTGTTATAAACCGGAGGAAAAAAGGATGGGCATACAAGAGTTGCGTGCTGAAATTGATCGGATTGACGGAGAGCTTACCGATCTGTTTTGCAGGCGCATGAATATCAGCGCCGAGGTGGCGGCATATAAAAAAGAACGCGGCATCCATGTTCTCGACCGCACGCGCGAGCGCGAAATCCTGGCGCGGGTTGGCAAGCAGGCGGGCGAGCCATTTGAGCTTTACGCCCGCACGTTGTACTCAGTGCTGTTTGATTTAAGCCGCTCTTATCAGAACACCTTTTTTCATGGCGAGAGCGAGCTTGCGGCGGATATCCGCCGCGCGGCCGAAGTCAACGCGCCATTTCCGCGCAAAGGCGTCATTGCCTGCCAGGGTGTAGAGGGTTCTTATTCTCAAATGGCGTGTGATAAGCTTTTTTCGATGCCGGAAGTCATGTATTTCCGAAGCTTTGAGGGCGTGTTCCAAGCCGTGGAGCAGGGGCTTTGCGAGTTCGGCGTACTGCCCATCGAAAACAGCTCGAACGGCTCGGTCGATCGCGTATATGATCTGATGCAGCGCTATCGCTTTCATATTGTGCGTAGCATCCGCATGCACATCGACCATAAGCTGCTTGCGAAGCCGGGGGTGGATTTTTCGGAAATCCGCGAAATCATCTCGCATGAGCAGGCACTTGGGCAGTGCAGCGAGTTCCTTAACCGCAACCCGCAAATCAAAGTTGTGGTATGCGAAAACACCGCCGCTGCGGCAAAACTTGTGGCACAGTCTGATCGACGCGACATCGCCGCGCTTTCCTCGCAAAGCTGCGCGCAGCTTTACGGCCTTGAAACCCTCGCCGAGCATGTGCAGAACAGCGAAAATAACTATACGCGCTTTATCTGCATCGCCAAAGACCTTGCCATTTACCCCGGTGCAGACCGCATCAGCCTGATGCTGTCGGTCGAGCATACACCCGGATCTCTTTACCGGCTCATCGCGCGCTTTGCGGCGCTCGGGCTTAACTTGACCAAGCTGGAAAGCCGCCCGATCGTCGGACGCGACTTTGAATTTTTATTTTACTTTGATCTTGAGGCTTCGGTCTGGTCGGAGGATGTGATACGGCTGATCGGCGAATGCGCCGCGCAAAACGCCACATTTGACTTCCTCGGCAGTTACAGCGAGGTGAGGTGAGCGCATGCGGTATGGGCTTCTGGGCAAAACATTGGCGCACAGCCACTCGCCGCTGATTTACGCGCAGCTCGGTATCGCGGATTACCGCCTTTTTGAAACGCCGCCCGACGGCGTGGAGAGCTTGATACGCGGCGGAGAGCTTGCGGGACTCAATGTCACGATTCCGTACAAAAAAACGGTGATGCCGTTTTGTGATACGCTTTCCGACACGGCGCGCCGCCTCGGAAATGTGAATGTCCTGCGTTTTGATTCAAATGGGCGCATTCATGGAGACAACACCGATTACGCCGGACTGCGCGCAACGCTGCTGCGCGGCGGATTTGCGGTGGAGGGCCGAAAGGTCGCCATCCTCGGCACGGGTGGCGCGGCGCAAACGGCCGCCGCGGTGGCTCATGATTTGGGCGCGCGCACCGTGGTGCATGTTTCGCGCACGGGGGAAGATAACTATGGCAACCTTGACCGCCGTGCTGACGCGCAGCTGCTCATCAACGCAACGCCAGTGGGCATGTATCCCAACTGCGATGCGGCGCCGCTTTCGCTCGACTGTTTTGAAGCGCTTGAAGGCGTTGTCGACTTGGTTTACAATCCGCTGCGCACGCGCCTTTTGCAGCAAGCGATGCAAAGGGGAGTTCGGTGCGCGGGCGGACTGTTCATGCTCGCCGAGCAGGGGCGTGCCGCCGCCGAGATTTTTCTCGGACACGCGATCGACCCTGCCGCGACCAATCGCGTCTATGCCGCGCTGCTGCAAAAGGTAGAGGGCATCGCGCTGGTAGGTATGCCGGGCAGTGGCAAAACCGCCGTGGCGCAGGCCGTTGCCGCACTCATGCAGCGCGGATGCATCGATCTTGACGCAAGCATCGCGGGGCAGGAAGGCAAGTCTCCGGCGCAGATCATCGAGCAGGATGGCGAAAGCGCGTTTCGCACGATTGAGGCGGAGGTGTTGCAGAGCGCCGCGTGCGAGGGCGGGCGTGTGATGGCTACAGGCGGCGGCGCGGTGCTGCGCGCCGAAAATCGCGCGGCGCTGCGTCAAAACAGCCGCGTTTACTGGCTCAAGCGCCCGCTATCCGAGCTTGAAACGACAGGAAGGCCGCTTTCCAAAGACCTGCCCGCGCTTTACGAGCGTCGTAGACCCGCCTATGAGGCGGCAGCCGATGTGATGATAGACACGCAGCAAACGCCGGAAGAAACGGCGCGCAAAATTGTGGAGGAGTTTTATGAATATACTCGTACTCAATGGGCCTAATCTCAATCTTTTAGGCAAGCGCGAGCCCGCCGTTTACGGCAGCCGCACCTATGCCGATCTGTCGGCGCTGATTACCAACCACTGCGCGGCACGCGGCGTTGCCGTCGAGCTGCGGCAGAGTAACCATGAAGGCGCGCTCGTCGACTGGATTCAAGAGGCGGAGGGGAAGTTTGACGGTATCGTCATCAACCCCGCGGCATATACGCACACAAGCGTTGCGCTGCTTGATGCCGTAAAAGCCGTGTCCGTTCCAACGGTGGAGGTGCACATAAGCGACCCGAACACGCGCGAAGACTTTCGCCATGTTTCCTATATTCGCGCCGCTTGCGTGGCGACGATATGCGGCAAAGGATTTGACGGCTATTTAGAAGCGATTGATTTGTTGATTCAAAGTAAAAATAAAAGATAGTTTTAGTAGACTTTCGCGCTCACATTTGGTATCATAAAGAAAATACAATGCCATGGGAGTGAAAGAAATGAAAATGCGAAAAATCGAAAAAATGGTGCGCGGGCAAAGAGCGATAGACGGTGCGGGCGTTCGGCTTGTGCGTGTACTTGGCAACCATGATGTGCGCGATTTTGACCCGTTTTTGATGCTCGACTCCTTCGATTCTGTCAATCCCTCAGATTATGTAGCCGGCTTTCCGACGCATCCGCATCGCGGCATTGAGACGATTACCTATTTAATTGCCGGGAAAATCGAGCATGAAGACAGCTTGGGCAACCGTGGCGTCATCAGTACAGGTGAAAGCCAGTGGATGACGGCGGGAAGCGGCATCCTGCATCAGGAGATGCCGATGCCGTCTGATCGCATGCTTGGCTTTCAGCTTTGGCTCAACCTGCCGAGCGGAGAAAAAATGTGTGAGCCTGCTTATTTAGGCATCACGCAGGAGGATATGCCGCAGGTAAAGGAAGATGGCGTAAGCGTACGCGTGCTATCCGGCCAGTTCGGAGAGGCGGTGGGCGTTGCGCCGCGCCATATTCCCGCCACGATTTATGATGTTGAGCTTGCGGCAGGCAGGGAAATTATCATTCCAACGAAGACTGACGAGACCGTTTTCATCTTTACGATTGAAGGAGACGCCGTAAGCGCGGGCGAAGCGATTCCGAGCAAAACGGCCGTGTTGTTTGGAGAAGGGGATGGAGTTGCGGTTTCCGCCCCACCCGAATCGGCTGCGCGCTTCATCTTCTTTTCCCGCGAGCCGATCGCGTGGGGCGGCCCGATTGTGATGAACACGCGTGAAGAGCTGCAGCAAGCCTTTGACGAACTTGATCGCGGCACCTTTATCCGCCATAAATAAGCAGGGCGGTTTGAATCAAAAATAGAGCGCCGTGCTTTTTGCTCGGCGCTCTGTTCATTATTTCGTATAGTTATCAAAATAGCCTTGCACAAGGATGATGGGCGTTCCTTTGTCGCCAGAGCCGGAGGTCAGGTCGCACAAAGAGCCGATGAGATCGGTCAGCCTGCGGGGCGTGGTGCCCTGAGACGCCATGCTGCCTTTAAGATCGTCGCCTTTAAGGCGGATATAGTCTGAAATCGCGGCCTTGAGCGCGTCACCCTTAAGCGATGCAAATTCATTGTCGGCCAAATATTTAAGCTTGATTTCGTTGGGCGTGCCCTCAAGACCGGGGGTATAAGCGGGGGAAACGACGGGGTCTGCAAGCTCCCAGATCTTGCCCACGGGGTCCTTAAACGCGCCATCGCCGTAAACCATGACCTCGATTTGCTTTCCCGTCTTCTCGCGCAGCTGTGCGGCCACCTCGGCGACAAACTGATCGCAGTCACGCGGGAATAGCTTCACCATCTCTTCGGTCGCTTTGTTCGAACCGAGCAGGCCAAAGTCGGGGTTACAGCCGCTGCGCCCAATGGGGGCAGTCATTAAATCGTCAAGACCAAGCACAAGCTTTGCACCGGCTTTGAGCAGGCGGCGCTTGGTGCGGAAACGGGAATGGATGTCGCACGTCAATACCTTATCGGTATACTTCAAAATGGTACGCGCGTCGTTCGACAAGACAATTTCGCATTCTGCGCCGCAGTCGCGAATGAGCTGGGAGTAGTATTCGAGATAGTCAACGCCAGTGAAAGGATGTTCGACGCGCCCGAACAGCGCACGGTACTGAGCTTCGGTGAGCACATCGCGACAGGGATCTACGCCCTTTTCATCCAGTATATCTTCGTCGATCAGGTGATTGCCCACCTCATCAGCGGGATAGCTGACCATAAGCACGATTTTCTTTGCGCCGCGCGCAATGCCGCGCAGGCAGACCGCAAAGCGGTTGCGGCTCAGAATGGGGAAGATGACGCCAATGGTCTCGCCGCCGAGCTTTTCGCGCACATCGTGCGCTATATCGTCAACATGCGCATAGTTTCCTTGCGCGCGTGCAACAACCGCTTCGGTTACGGCGACGATGTCGCGGTCGGCAAAGGTAATGTGCTCCGATTCGGCAGCCTGCAAAACGGAGTGCACGACGATGTCGGGCAGGTTGTCGCCTTCGCGGATGATAGGGGCGCGGATTCCGCGCGAAACGGTGCCGACCATTCTTTCCATAACTATACCTCTTTATCTGAATTTGTAATAAACGCCAAAAAGCGGTGGCGAAAGCCACTGCAAACACCCGATCTATTATATCGGACTTGCTTGCAGAATTCAACCCGAAATTCGGCAAACCGTTTGACAGTGCAAAATGTCCGTGTTATGGTAAGAGAAAACCGATGTGGAGGATATTATGAGTAAGTCGCGCAAGCTTTTTTGCGAATATGGCAAAACGGCTTATGCCATTTCAACGGTCAAATCGCGTGCGCTGCGCATGCTGCACGACGTATGCTCCGGCGAGCGGTTCGCACACAGGCACGATGATACGCCGCTCCCCGCGCTTGTATATGACCATAATTCACTGATCCGGCGTACGCTGGGGAATGTTGATATGCGCCTACAGGAAAACAAGGCGCACAACCTTTCGCTCGCGGCACCGTGCGTCAACGGAATCTTAATCAGACCCGGTGAAACCTTTTCGTTTTGGAAGCTTGTCGGCGCATGCACCGAGAAGAAGGGCTATCGTGAAGGTTTGACCATTCGCAAGGGCGAGACGGGATGCGGCTTCGGCGGCGGGATGTGTCAGTTTACCAACTTGATTCACTGGATGGTGCTGCACACACCGCTCACCATTACGGAGCACCACCACCATGACGATTACGATCTGTTTCCAGACTATGGCAGACAGGTGCCGTTTGGCGTCGGTACATCTATTGCGTATCAATATCTCGATTACCGCTTTCGAAATAATACCGACCACATATTTCAGATTCTGGTTCATTCGGACGGCGTATACCTGCGCGGTGAGCTGCGAGCCGACAGCCCCTTGGCGGAGAGCTGGCATATTCGTGCCGAACAGGAGTATTTCTCGAGGGAAAACGGAATCGTCTACCGCAACAATGTTGTCTGCCGTGAACGCTTTGACAAGCGAACAGGCACATGCGTTGCGCGAGAGGAAATCAAGCGCAGCCACGCGCAGGTGCTGTATGATACCAAAGAGCTGGAATGCATTGAGGTGTGAGAAACTAAGGCATAGGCTTTAGGAGCAAAAAGAAACGGGAGTGAATCGAATGGAGATCGAAATTTTAGAGCTGCTTGACGGCGCGCGTCAAGCGCGCGGATTGACAGTGGTCATCGATGTGTTCCGCGCGTTTTCCTTTGAAAGTTATGCGTTTGCGGGCGGCGCGCGGCGCATTTATCCCATCGGGGACATAGAGTCGGCCTATGCGGCAAAGCAGGCAGATCCGTCGCTTTTGCTCGCGGGCGAGCGGGGTGGCAGAAAACAACCAGGCTTTGATTTCGGCAATTCGCCTTTTGAGGTTTCGTGCGCCGACGTACGCGGCCGCGTAATCGTGCATACGACGAGCGCCGGAACACAGGGTGTTGCGGCGGCCGAGCCACACGCGGATGAAATTCTTCTGGGCGCGCTCGTCAATGCGTCAGCCACGGCGGCTTACATCCGACGCGCGGCGCCCGCACGCGTGAGTCTGGTGGCGATGGGGCTGGCCGGCACGCAAACGACGACGGAAGACCGGATATGCGCCGAATATTTGCGCGCGCTGCTACGCGGTGAGGCATATGACCGTGAGGCCGCCGTAAAGCTCATGCGCGCGACCGACGGCGCGCGGTTTTTCGCCGCGGAAAGCGCGGGTGACGCGCCGCCGGAAGATTTTGAACTGTGCACCCGCTTTGATCGCTTTGACTTTGCACTGCCTCTGCGCCGTGATGCGCAAGGCCGCTGTTACACCGAGGCGGTGTTCGTGCCCTTAGGCAAATGACCGCGAAAGAAAGAGATGAGCTGTGAAGATACAAAGGATTGACAGTTACGTTGACAATCGATTTGAAGAAGTCGTATTGAAGCAGCACGGGGCGTTTCTCATTGACGACACATACCCCTGCCAATTTTTTATTTGCGATATGGGTTCTGCAATTATCGATTGTCACGATGAGTGCAATATCGGAGAAATCATTGACGCATTTAGGTTTTACGCAAAGCACATTAGGAGTTTTACGCTAAAGACGGCAGATTACTGAAAAGCTATGATGACGTGGAGCTTATAAAAATCGGCATCGATAAACTGCAGCCGTCGCAATTTTACGTTAACAGAGAGAAGTTAAACGCAATTAGATGCTGGGCAAAAGACCCCGAGCATTTTATCGTACCCATACTCAAGCATGAAAATGAGCTTATTTTGCTCGACGGACATACGAGACTTTACATGGCTAAAATGTTGAATATTGCCGAAGTGTACGCGTATGAAGACGATTCAAATAATGACATATGGACGCTGCGATATCATAGTTCTATTTGATATAGAATCAAACGGCGAAGGACGGTTTTTACCGCCCTTCGCCGTTTTTTGAAAGCTTTTTCACGTTTTAAGCTCATTCCGAATAGTATACAGAGAGAGGGGGTGATGTCTGGTGCGGAAAAGAAGGAGAAGGCCTCCACCTTTGCATAAACGCCATATTGCGCTGCGGGTGTGCATTTCACTATTGCTGCTTTTTGCGTTTGCGCTGAGCGGTTTTATTGTCTTTGACCGCAAGCTGCGGCCCGTTGTGCGCCAATATGCCACTTCGCGCGTGACCTATCTGGCCACCTGCATCATCAACGATGTAATTACGGAGGAGCTTTCGGAGCAAGGGGGCTCATCCAATGAGCTGGTGAGCTTTGAAAAAAACGAAAGCGGAGACATTGTAGCCCTCAAAACCGACATGCTGAAGATTAACCACTTAAAATCCCGCATCACCACACGCATAGCGGAGAAGATATCACAGCTTGATCAATCTCAGATTTCCGTGCCGCTCGGCAATATCGTGGCCAGTGATCTGTTTTCGGGCCGCGGGCCGCGCATTCATGTGCGGCTTGTTCCCGTCGGAAGCGCAAAAGCCGAGTTTATCAGCGCATTCAGCAACGCCGGCATCAACCAGACCAGGCATCAGATTATCATCGAGGTCGCTGCAACCATGAGCCTTGTGACGGCAGGCACCTCGGCCTCGTGCACGGTGCAGACGCAGATGAGCATCGCGGAAACCGTTCTCATCGGCCGCGTGCCGGAAAGCTATACTTACCTCGAAGATGCGACAGAGGATCAGATTGACAATTATAACGACTATCACAGCAATATCATTAACCCGTAGTGGTGCTTGTTGCATACCCGCATTTCGTGGTATACTAATCAAAACAATCTGCCTGGAGGAAATCATGGACGTTCAAAAACGCATTGACGAGCTGACCGAACAGCTGAACTACCATGCGAAAAAATATTACACCGAAGATGCTCCTGAAATTACCGACTATGAGTACGATATGCTTTCGCGCGAGTTGCGCGCACTGGAGGAAGAATACCCCCCGCTCAAACGCGCCGATTCTCCATCTTCCCGCATCGGCGACCGCCCGCTTTCGGCGTTTGCGCAGGTGGAGCACCGTTATCCGATGGAGAGCCTGCAGGACGTTTTTTCTCTGCAGGAGCTTCGCGATTTTGATGCTCGCATCAAAGCGCGGTTTCCCGATGCGCGGTACACCTGCGAGGTAAAGGTAGACGGTCTTTCGGTCTGCCTCGAATATCAAGGCGGCCTTTTTATGCGGGGCGCAACACGCGGCGACGGTGCGGTTGGCGAAGACGTGACGGAAAACCTCAGGACGATCCATGATATTCCGCTCGTCATACCGGATGCCGAGCATCCTCTTTTCGTGCGCGGAGAGGTATATATGCCCGAATGGGCATTTGAAAAGCTCAACCGCATGCGGGAGGACGAAGAGCAGCCGCTTTTCGCGAACCCGCGCAACGCCGCCGCGGGCTCTCTGCGCCAGCTAGACAGCCGTATCTGCGCAGAGCGCAGGCTATCTATTTTCTGCTTTAATTTGCAAAACGCGAGCGAGCTTGGGCACGCTTCGCACGAGGAGACGTTTGCGTATCTTCGCGCGCAGGGCTTTAAGGTGGTCGCCCCGATGCTTGCGTCGGGCGATATCGAAGAAATCATCACGTTTATCGGCGAGACGGGCGAAAAACGCGGCGAGTTGCCGTTTGGCATAGACGGCATGGTAGTTAAGGTGGACGACCTTGCCGCACGCGAGGCACTGGGCAGCACGGCGAAAGCGCCGCGCTGGGCGGTGGCATATAAGTTTCCGCCGGAGGAAAAGCAGGCTCGGCT
>MEFT01000116.1 GCA_001725215.1 Clostridium sp. SCN 57-10 | reverse complement strand
CATGCGGACAATACGGCGCGCATCGGAGCGTTTAAAATTACGAGCGAGGCATCCATCGCCGCAGGCGTGCGCCGCATTGAGGCATACGTCGGCAAGGGCGTGCTGCGTCTTGTGCACGAGCTTGAGCATACGCTTGCCGAAGCTTCGCAGGCGCTTAAAACAACGCCGGCCGATTTGGGGCGTAAGGTTACGCAGACGATGGCCGACATGCGCGAACTGAACCGTCAAAACGAGACGCTGCGCGACAAGCTGTCCGCGCTGCGTGCTGTCGAGCTGCTCAACTTCGCCAAGACAGAGGGCGGTGTTCGCGTGCTCGCCATGAAGGTGGAGGAGATGAGCGCCGACGCGCTGCGCTCGCTGAGCGATTCCATTCGTGACCGCGCGCCCAACATGGTGTGCGTGCTCGCCGTCGTTACAGCGGACGGTAAGGTGCAGTTTGCCGCGGCGTGCGGCAAAGAAGCCGTGCAGAAGGGCGCGCACGCGGGCAATCTGGTGCGCGAGCTTGCTAAGATGACGGGCGGCGGCGGCGGCGGACGACCCGACAGCGCAACGGCCGGCGGAAAAGAGCCTGAAAAGCTTGAAGCCGCGCTTGAGGCCGTGAACAATCTTGTTGCTTCGATGCTGAAATGAGGTGCCGGCATGGATTGTATTTTCTGTAAAATTGCTGCGGGAGAAATTCCCTGCAAAAAGCTTTATGAAGATGATCGCGTCATTGCGTTCTACGACATCGCGCCCGCGGCTCCGGTACACTTTCTGGTTGTGCCGAAAGAGCATGTGCTGGAGGGTGCTTCCGAAATCACCGAGCAGCATGCCGCCCTCATCGGGCATATCTTCGCCGTCATCGCGTGCTTGACGCGCGAGCTCGGCGTGGCAGAGGGCTTCCGCGTCGTCACCAACTGCGGCGCGGATGCCGGGCAAACGGTGGCACATCTCCATTTCCATGTGCTCGCCGGCAAGGCGCTGGGTGCCATGGCGGAATGAATCCTGCGATGAAGGGGCAGACGACAAAGCAGCCGCCGCGTGTGCTGCTTTGCTTCGCTGCCGCTTTTTCGTTTGTCACGCTGGTCGCGGCGCTGTGCTTTCCGTATGGGTTGCGCCTTGCCGTGCTCATTTCGTTCGGCGCGGCGGCGCTGCTTGCCGCCGTGCTCGTCGCGCGGTTTGGGCGGCGCTATCTGGCGGCAGCGGCGGGAGGGGTATGCGCCGCTCTCTGGTTTGTGCTGTTCTGCGCCCTTTCGCTGCTGCCGTCGGTGCGGCAGGCGGAGGGTTGGCATCTGTTTACGCTGGAGGCGCTTTCGTATGCCGAGGGGCATACGAGCTATGGCACCGTAACCGGGCGTATTTTATCGGTTGACGGTGCGCCGGCGCGCGGGCAGCGCGCCGAGGTGTATTTAACAGACGGCTCGCCCGACGCCGAGCCGGGGCAGGTTCTGCGCTTTTATGCGGAAGGCAAGCTCAACACAAAGCTGGCGGACGGATACTTTGTCAAGCTCTCACAGGAGGGAACGGTGGAAACCACCACCGGGGAAATCTCCCTGCAGGCGCACTTTGCGCGCTGGTCAAACGCGCTTGGCTCGCGCATTCATGCCTTGCTTGACGGCGACGAAGCCGCATTATGCGAGGCACTGCTCACCGGCGAGCGCGCAGATTTTTCGCCTGTGCTGCAGCGCTCGCTGTCATTAAGCGGCGCGGCGCACATTGCGTCGGTCTCCGGTATGCATGTCTCCGTGCTGACGGTGTTTTGCTTCGCGGTATTCGGCAAGCGGCTCGGGTCCGCTTTGTCGGTTCCGCTGCTCATCGCGTTTGCCGCGCTTACCGGCTTTTCGCCGCCTGTGCTGCGCGCAGCCATCATGGCGCTGATGGCGCTGCTTGCCTTTGCCCTGCGGCGCGAGGCGGATACCCAAACGTCGCTCTTTCTTGCGCTTATGCTGCTGCTCGCCGTCAATCCGTTTTCGGCGCTGTCAGTCTCGCTGCAGCTTTCCTTTGCCGCGACGCTCACGCCGTACCGAGCCCCAAGCGGGCGCTGCCGCGCAAAATCGTGCGTGCCGCGCTCGCGTCGATTGGTGCGTCGCTTGGCGCGCTGGCGTTTTCCATGCCGGTGTCCGCGCTGTATTTTTCACGCCTTTCCATGGTATCGCTGCTTACCAATCTGCTCATTCTCTGGGCGGTCAGTCTGTCGATGATGTTGGCGATCCCCATTTTGGCACTTTCACTCGTATGGTTTGGGGGTGCGGCGTTTGCCGCGCGGTGGCTGCTCTGGCCGATGCTTGCCGTCGTGACCCGTGTGACGAAGCTTCTCGCGTCGCTGCCGCTGGCAAGCGCTAAGGCGGACAATGTCTATCTGTGGATCGTGCTTTGCGCGCTTGTGCCGCTGCTGTTTTTTGTGCGTGCCGATAAGCTGTCTCTGCGGCGCGCCGCGCTTGTGCTTGCCGCCGTGTTTGCGGCGTGCACCGCGTTCGGCGTGCTCGAGCATCGCGCCACGGGAGAGCTTTCTGTTGTGAATGCCGACGGCGCCGCCGTGCTGGTGCTGCGCACGGGAGAGGATACGCTGCTCGTCAACTGCGGGAAGGACGGCGCGCGCTCGGCGCGTATGCTCGACAGCGCGCTGTTCGAACGGGGTGTGACAGAGGCGAGCCTGCTTCTGACCAAGAACGACTTTAAGACGGCGGGCGGGTTGAGCCGCCTGCGCGCGTCGGTTCGCGTGGCGGAAATCCTGCGCCCGCAGGGCGACGTGCTGCCGTACGACGTGCCGACAAGCGTCTTTGCTGCGGGCGGGGCGCTGCAAAGACAGGGCGCGACCGTCGCGCTGATCCCTGCCGGAGACGCCTACGCCGTGCGCCTGACGGCGGGCGAGCGCGCATTGCTCTATCTGTGCGGCGTTCGGCCGATCGATTTTTTTGTGTCGGCAGCCGCGCACGACGTTGCGGCCGATACGCTTGTCATTGACGCCGCCTATTACGCAAGCGGCGCCGCGATGGAGCGTCTTTGCGCCATGACGGGCGCACGAAGCGCGCTCTGCGCGGACGATGGATATGAACGAATTCCCGCGCAGCGAGGCGGCATTTCGCTCGTTGCGCTCAGCCGCGAGGGGGCGGCGGACTACTTATTCCGAACGAGGTGAACCATGGCTGCGAAAACTGCAAACCCGGAGCTTGCCAGGCTGAAGGCCGATCTTGCCGCCAAGACGCCGGCGCGGCTCTATCTGTTTTACGGCGAGGAAACCTATTTAAAAGAGCACTATCTCGGCGCGCTGCGCACGCTTGCGGCTGAAGACGGCTTCGCCGACTTCAGCATTGTCGAGCTTGACGGCGGCAGCCTGTCGCTTGAGGCGCTGACCGACGCAGTGGACAGCGTGCCTTTCGGTGCGCTGCGCAAGCTTGTCGTCATTCGCGATTACAAGCTGTTTCAGCCGACTGGTGCGCTCAAAGACGCGCTGCCCGAGCTTTTGCCGCAGCTGCCCGACTATCTGACGCTTGTGTTCGACTTTGCCGCCGTGGAATTTAAACCCGATAAGCGCTTGTCGCTGTGGAAGCTGATCGAAAAGCATGCCGAGGTGGTGGAATTTCGAAGAGCCGACCTCACCGACCTTGCGCCGTGGATTCGGCGGCGCTTTTCGGCGCTTGGCAAGGACATTGACCGTGCGGAGTGCGAATATCTGGTGTTTCTGTGCGGCTCGCTCATGACGGGGCTGACCACCGAGATTGAAAAAATCGCGGCGGGCACACGCACAAAGCAGATTACGCGGCAGGACATAGATCGTCTTGCGTCACGTGCCATAGAAGCGCAGGTGTTTGACCTGACCGACCGTTTCACCAAGGGGCAGACGGAGCAGGCGCTTGCCGTTTTGCAGGACCTGTTTGCCACTAAGACCGAAGAAGTCGTCATTCTGTCAGTGCTTGCCAAGCATTTTCAGCGCCTTTACGCCGCGCGCCTGATTTGGGAGCGACACGGCGGCGAGAGCGAGGTCATGCGCATCTGCGGTCTGCGGTCTGCATATCCCGCACGCCTGCTTTTGCAGGAGGCGTCGCGTATGTCGCTGCAGCAGCTGCGGCGGGCGGTTACGCTTTGTGCCGACACCGACTTAGAGCTGAAAAGCAGCCTGCCCGATCCGCAGCGCATCCTTTCCATGCTTGTGCTTCGGCTTGCGCTCGGTGCCGCGCGATGATTAAGCTGAAGCAGGCGCTGATCGTCGAGGGGCGCTATGATAAAAACAAGCTGGCACAGCTGTTTGACACGCTGATTATTGAGGTGGGCGGCTTCGGCGTTTACCGTGACGAGCGGCAGCTTTCGCTGATCCGCACGCTGGCACGCACGCGCGGCATTATCGTGCTGACCGATGCAGACAGCGCCGGATTCCAAATCCGAAATTACCTCAAGGGTGCGGTCTTTGAGGGCGAGGTGCTGCACGCCTATATTCCCGATCTGTACGGCCGGGAAAAACGCAAGGAAAAGGCTTCTAAGGAAGGGAAGCTGGGCGTCGAGGGCGTGCCCAACGAGGTGCTGATGGAGGCAATCGCGCGATGCGGCGCGCTGTCGGGCGACAATGCACCAGCTCCGCTGCCCATCGACCGGGCACTGCTTTACCGTCTCGGGTTAAGCGGAGGCAAAAACAGCGCTGCGCTACGCGAGGGCGTCAAGCGTGCGCTGGGTCTGCCGGAGCGTATGAGCTCCGCAGGGCTTGCATCGGTGCTAAGCACGCTTGTAACGGAAGAAGAATTGTGCGAGCTGGTAGAGCGGCTGCAAAACGAATAAATGCGTGCAGAGAAATCTTCTCTGCACGCATCTTTGCATTTTTTGTGCCTTTACGTGCCGCATGTTAAGTTAGCGGCACCATACTTCCATCCCGGTTTTGCAGCTGCACGCCGAGCTGCCCGTACTGCAGCAGATGTTCGGTTAAGCTTTGCAGCAATAGGCTGTTACGGGTCTCGTGATTCGAATAATCTTTCAATATTTTCTCCGCAAGGCCCTCAATGGGCTTGCCGGAGGAAGGGGATGTACACAGCTTCTCGATCGAGTTGGCAAAGTATGCGCCGTCCCGGTATTCGGGGGAATCACCGACTGCGGTATATTCCTCTCGCACCCAATCGCCATTTTCGCCTTGGCGGAAGGTAATGGCGGCAGGGATAATGCCGCCGCCCTCCGACGTCACGGTGGTGTTGATTAAGCGGAAATACTCGTAATAGACGGTCACAAAAGCGCGCAGCTTGCCATCTTCCTCGACAACGTCGTGAATCGTAGGCGCGTAGACTAAAAAACCAAGATTCGGGTCGCTGTACTTGTCTATGATCGCCGTGTTGAACATGCCGCCATATGCTTTGCCGTCAAAGACGCCGTCATACACTCCGGTAGGGTTTTCCGGCTTAAAGTCGGGCAGCTCGACGAGGCCTGCGGGTGGTTCATCTACAGACACCTTCGATCCGTCTGCAATAAATCGAGCTACGTCGTAATAGCGAATATCGATTTCGGCTCTTTCTCCATCGGAGGTATGCACCAACATGGCATAGAGCACGGTTTCCATATCGCCCGAACCAACCGACAGGGCGTATACGCCGCCTTCAATCGGGTAATGCATGACATACAATCCGCTGCCTACATCTGTGTGCGCAAAGGCACTCAAATGCTTAAGGGTGAGGGCTTTGCCATATTTTTCGGCAATTTTGCGTACATCATCAAGCGTCATCAAGTCTCTTTTGCCTTCTTGCTGCATAGGTGGATCGTAGATTTGAATGCTTGTCAGAATACTCATAATATCATTTTCGTATTGCTTGATCAGGCCTTGGCTTTCAAATCGCACAACCGCCTCATAAGAATCGGGCGCAATGTCTTGCTCTAAAAAGAGATACCAGGAAGCGTCTGTTCCAACGCCCCGATAGAGCGAGCCAAGATTTCCCTGCGCGGTAGAAAACTCTGTTTTTGTGTAGTGCTCTTCATCAATGCTCGAGCGGCCGTATTGTGAAAAAACAGAGATCCAATTATCTTCATCTGCACGGAGGCTAATTTGCAGCCCTTCGTCCGGTGTGGCTTCCGTATCTTCTCCCGCCGGTATGCGGGGGTTGGCGCGAACTGCCCAGCCGTCAGGCACATTGACGCTGAAATGGGTTTCTTCGCTTCGAAACTCAACGGCATCTTCGTCCGGAATGCTCGGTGCGCTCGGCTTGTTGAGCGCAAACCCCGTAATCACCACGGCCGCAAGCGCCACCGCGGCAATGATAATCACGCGAGAGTGCTTTTTGAACCGGAGCACATTTTTCACCCTTTCTTTCATACCGCCCTCGCCAAACGCGAGCGGGCTTCCGTTTAAGATTCTGTGCCCTGCCGCCACGCGGACGAGTGATAGCGAGTAGGCGGTCTTGATGCCACCGCCGAGCTCGCGTATGACGCGTTCGTCGCACGACATTTCCATGTCGGCGCACATCAGCATAAACGCTACCCATACCAGCGGGTTAAACCAATGCAGGCATACCACAAAATACGCAAGCATTTTGACGATATGGTCGCGTCGTTGGATGTGCGTACGTTCGTGCAGTGTGATATAGCGACGTTCTTCGTCCGAAAGTCCGGACGGAATATAAATCTTCGGGCGGAAAAGCCCGAGAACAAACGGTGTTTTGAGATTGTCAGCCACATAGAGATTGCCGCCAACCGATACCGCGCCGCGAAGTCTGCACTTTAAGAGTAGGATGGATATGCAGCTGTAAGCAAGCAGCACAGCAATGCCGAACAGCCAAAGATACGAGCAGATCAGAAGCCTGAACTGCAACGGATATACGCTTGCGGTGGGCGTGGCGGCAGGTAATACCGCACTGATAGCGTTATCAATCGCCGCCACGCCGCTGTTAAATCGCGGGACGGCTTGCATTGCGATGTCCTGCGGGATGGGTGCGGCCTTGAAAGGAAGCAGGCTGAATACACTTGAGAAGGAAAATGGGAAGACAAGCCGAAACCCCGCCACGGCCCATAGCGCATAGGAAATAACCTTCGGCGCTCTTTTCAGCGGCAGCCGTGCAAGCATAATCACCGTGATGACATATGCGCCCGTCAGGCTCATGTTGAGCACCGTAAGAAACAGCTTTTCCATTCGTCAGCCCTCCTTGTGCTCGTTGATGAGGCGTACAAGCTCTTCTGCCTGCTGATCGGACAGGCGCTTTCCGCCAATGAATGATGCGAGAAAGCGCGGCAGCGAGCCGCCGAAGCTATCTTCCACAAAGCGGCGACTTTGCAGCGCTGAAAACTCCTCGCGGCTCATTGCGGCGGATACAATGGCGTCCTCGTTTTTCAAAATGCCCTTGTCGCACAGCCGCTTTAAGACCGTGTAGGTCGTGGACTTTTTCCACTTCATCACATCTTCAGACAACCGGACAAGCTCGGTCGAGCTCACCGGGCCGTGCTCCCAAACCATATCCACGAACCTTGCTTCGGCATCCCCTAACTTATATTCCATAGACACACCCCTCCCCTGGAACTACAACTTGTAGACCTTGAAGCAGGTTTACATGATGTAGACCTAAATGTCAAGTATATTTTTTTGAGC
>MEFT01000115.1 GCA_001725215.1 Clostridium sp. SCN 57-10 | reverse complement strand
CGCTCGTCATCTTGCCGTAGCGCAGCACGAATTCCTGCTCATCTTCGTAACGGTCGGCGATTTCATAGGAACCGAGCACAAAGCGCGCACCGGCTTCAAGCGCATCGTGCCCCTCACGGAAGCGCGAAGCATGCGCGCTCTTTCCGTTGATTTCAATGTTCAGGCGCACGCTGCCCGCCATCGCGGGTCCGGGCAGCGTCTTGATCTCACCCATCTTGCCGCCCGGGAAGACGTGCAGGGCAAGGATGCTGTCGACATGATATTTCTCAAACACACCGCTCTCGCAAATGGGCTTCGCTCCACCTGTCGCCTCTTCGGCCGGCTGAAAAATAAGCAGTACGTTGCGGCGCGGCGGGTTGCGGTCAAGCTCCTGTGCCAGCGTCAGCAGCATGGCGGTGTGGGCATCGTGCCCGCAGGCGTGCATTTTGCCCTCATGCGTCGAGCGATAGGGTGCGTCGCTCACTTCTTGAATGGGCAGCGCGTCCATGTCGGCGCGCAGCGCGAGCGTCGTTTCGGTGCCCGCATGGAAATAGGCGCAGACGGCGCTCTGCGCGGGGAAGGTAACTTCGCAGGACAGCGGTGCAAGCGCCTGCTTCACATAGGCGAGCGTTTCGGGCAGGTCAAACGCGATTTCGGGGATGCGGTGCAGCGCCCTGCGGTGATTTCTGACGGTTTCGAGCATAGCAGTTCTCCTTTTTGGTTGTGGATGTATTTATCCTACTGCACAATGCGTAAATTTGCAAGCATACGGGGTTGAAGCCGCTAAGCTTTAGTGATAGAATATTTTTGGTAGGGTTTGCAGCATCCTGCCGCTATTATCATCCACATGGAGGTTTTGTTTCAGATGGACAAGACAATTTCGGTCCAGCAGGCTGTCGACCTTATTCCCGATGGCGCCACCATCATGGTTGGCGGCTTTTTGGGCTGCGGCAGCCCCCATACCCTGCTCACGGCGCTTGCTGAGAGCGGCAAGAAAAATTTCACGCTCATCGCCAATGACGGCGGCACGCTGAACGGGCCTGACGGAAGCGAGTTTTACGGCGCGGCCAAGCTGATCCACAACAAGCAGGTCAAGAAGCTGTATGCGACGCACGTCGGACTCAACCCCGAAATCGCAACGCAGATGATGGACGGCACACTTGAGCTCGTGCTCGTACCGCAGGGCTCGCTCGCCGAAATGATTCGCGCGGGCGGCGCAGGCCTTGGCGGTATTCTGACGCCGACCGGCCTCGGCACCATCGTCGAGGAGTCGGAGCATGTTGTGCGCACCGTCGAAATCGACGGCAAGACCTACCTGCTCGAGCGCCCGATCCGCGCCGACGTCGCGCTCATCGGCAGCACGATCGCGGAGAAGAACGGCAACCTTTGGTATCGCGGCACGACGAAGAACTTCAACGTGCTGATGGCCACGGCGGCCGACCTCGTCATCGCCGAAGCCGAAGAGATCGTTGAGACCGGCACGATCGAGCCGGAGAACGTGGCGACCTTTGGCGTGTTTGTCAATCACATCGTTCACGGAGGAAAAGCATAATGGACAAGTCGCTGATTAAGGGCTATATCGCGGCGCGCGTCGCCAAAGAACTGCGCGACGGTGACGTCGTCAACCTCGGCATCGGCCTGCCGACGATGGTTCCCTCCTACCTGCCTGAGGGCGTGCACGTCATCCTGCAGTCGGAAAACGGCATCATTGACACAGGCGCAACGCCCTCTCCCGAGCAGGCTGACCGCATCCACTATACCGATGCGGGCGCAAACGCCGCCATCGCCGCCGTCGGCGGCGCGTATATCGACTCGGCGCAGTCGTTCGGCCTGATCCGCGGCGGCCACGTCAACGTTACCGTGCTCGGCGCGCTGGAAGTTGACGAAAAGGGCAACCTGTCCAACTGGATCATCCCCGGCAAAAAGGTACCCGGCATGGGCGGCGCGATGGACCTCGTCGTCGGTGCGCGCAAGGTCATCGTTGCGATGGAGCACACGGCAAAGGGCGCGCACAAAATTCTCAAGTCCTGCCGCCTGCCCTACACGGCGATCAACTGCGTCAAGCTGATTGTGACCGAAATGGGCGTGATGGAAGTGACCGACAAGGGCCTTGTCCTCACCGAAATCAACCCCGAGTTCACCGTCGAGCAGGTGCAGGAGGCAACCGAGGCGACGCTGATCGTCAGCCCCGACCTCAAGCCGATGGCGTAATAGATTCGAAGAGGTATCGCAGCCCCCCTTCGCGCGTTTGATACAAAAAAGGCGTCCCCGTTTCACGGGGACGCCTTTTTGCGCCTCTACTCGGCACATGTCTCGCGCAGAGCGGCGCGGTCGGTGCGGTCGGCGTGCTCGACGCGGTCGAGGCGCTCGCCGTGGGCGCGGATGCGCGCTTCGGCCAGCACCATGCGCTCGACGAGGTGGTTGTGCTTTTCCACCTTGCGTTCAAGCGCGCGGATGCGCGTCATCACCGCGCCCGCGCTCGCCGCGACGGACAGAAGATAAATCACCAGTTCAGGCGTAAGCTCCATACCGCCTCCTACACCGTCAGCACGACGATGGGCACGTCGACGGCGGGACGCGCACCGTGGGCGCGCACTGTCAGCGTACCCTCACCTTGCGCCGCCACGCGCAGCAGTGCGCCTGACGCCTCGATAAACGCCGTGTCGGATGCGTCGCGCGCGACCGATACCACGCCGCGCGTCTGCGCCGTCATGCCCGCAACCGACACCGTCTGCTCGCACGGGGTGCCCGCGCTCCAACCGCCTGCCGTCAGCACCGCGGTATACTCCGCCGTGTGCCCGTGCCCAGCGAGCGCAAAATCGGCCGGCTTAGCGCCCGAATCGAGCAAGTTGCCCGCGCCGTCAAGTACGGCGAAATTGCCCGCAGTGCATGCCCCATCGGGTCTGTGCGCATAGCACGGCATGGCCGCAAGTTGCGCCGCAAACGCCTCATCGCTTTCGGCATAGCCGCCGCGCACCGCCGCTTCAAACGCGCTTTCGCCGCGCACGCCGGTTACGACGGTCATGCCGTTTTCGTCGGTCACCTCCGAGTTGACGAAGCGCAGGCGGCTGCGCTGCGGCGCTTCGTTTCCGTGCCTGTCGTGAATGATATGCCCCGCCGACGCAACGTTTTCAAACCGCGCACCGTCGCGCGAATACTCAAGCCCCTTGTCGGCGTTGATGCGCACAAGCGCCACGTCATCGGACAGCACGGCGGACGCAAGCGTGCGCCCCAGCTTTGTGCCGACGCCCGCGCTTCCCTGTGGCGACTCAAGCTCACCGATCACGGTGATAAGCGCGTCCGTGCTTTCGTTGAGCAGGCGGTCAAGGTCGCTTTTGACCTCGGACGCCTTCTGCCGCACCACGTCGGGTTTCGAGCGCCAGATCGAGCGGTTTGCCACCGGTCTTGTAAAGCGCATTATTTTGCGCCTCCCTTCTCAAGATAGGCGCGCTCGTAGGCGTCGGGGTCGACGCCGAGCGCCCGCAGCAGGCTGAAATCGCCGTATTTCGCGGCAAGCTCGGCGCGCGACAGCTCCGCGCGGAAGGCGCTTGTCGCCGCCGTTTGTCCCTTTGCAGCATCGCCCGCCGCGTCGCGCTGTTTTTTGTAAGCCAGCTCGGCCTGCTGCACCTGCCTTTTATAATCAAGCTCTGCGCTGTCGCGCGTCGCCTGATAGGCAAGCGTACGCTGCTCGCTTTCGCGCTCGGCGGCGCGGTCGGCTTCGGCGTCGAGCTGCTTTTGCAGCAGCGAAGCGTCAAACTGCCGGGCATTCAGCAGCTTGCCCGCAAACTCAAGCGCAAGCTCCAGCGCCTGCTCGTTGCTCGCGCGGTCGATGGCACGATAGGCTTCCTCGCGGCTTTTGCCCAGCTCGGCGAGCACGTTTTGATAATCGGTGCGCGCGGCAAGCGCCGTCGTCTCAGCAAGACCGCCCGAATAACCGAGCGCTGCAAGCGTAAGCGGCAGGCTCTGCTCGGTCTGCATCCGCGTCACATACGCCTGCTTTTGCAGCGCGTCATATTGTGCGCCGCTCTGCGCGCGCTGGCTTTCGCGGTCTGCGTCAATCTGCGCCTCGGCGCGGGCGCGCGCCTCCTCCAAAAGCTGCTCGCCGCCCGAGGAAACGGACGCGATGGGGATATATCCCGAGCCGTCTTCATGCGTGCGATAGCCGTATCGACTGCGGATATCCTCCGCCGCGGCATGTGCCGTGTCCATGCCCGCGCTGTCGCCCGCAAGGCGCGCCGCTTCGTAATCATCCTGATAGGAGCGAATGGCCGAATAGGCGGCGGGGTTGATTTTTTTCAGGTCGTCGTCGCGATAGCGCGCGACGGCCTTATATGTTTGTGTCGCCATGTTATCCTCCTGTCTAAAGCCCGAAGGGCTGATTTGATCCGGGTTTTCGATGACATGTGCATCGAAAACCACCTTAACCCGCCGATTTTTCTCAAAAAGCCGGCGAAATGAGGGAGTTAGCTGCGGCAAAGCCGCAGCGCGAAACGCGTGAGCGCGAAGGGGGAATCCGATCCCCCTTCGATGTTTTTTTATCCTCCCTTGTGTTTTCCTTCTTCCTTGACTTCAAACGCGAACGCGTATAGACCGAATGGGCGGTTGATGGCGTTGCCGCGCACGCGGAACGCGATTTTGTCGAGCCGCCGCGCAAACTGGCGGTGTAGCGCCTTTTTGGGCGTCGTGTCGGTCGACAAGTTGAGCGTGGTGAAGTCAAGGTCGTCAAGGTCAAAATAGCCGAAGCCGCGGCTGTCCTCAATCAGCTCGCGCCACAGCCCCTCGACGCGCGCGTCGACGCTGACCGAGGCGCGCAGGGCGGCGCGCGCCCGCAACGCAATCGACGTTATGCTTTTGCTCGAATAGAACAGCGCGCCCGTGTATTCGGGGAACTCCCACAGCCACTCATACGTCTCGCCATCATCGTTATACGACATGCGGTCATCCGCATCACGGTAAAACTCGCACACGCGCCCGTCGGCGGTGCCGAAGCAGAGCGTGTCGCCGTCAGACAGCATACACCGCGCGGGCACATGCTCCCAGTAAAACGCGTGATACTGCGCATCATGATACTCGTTGCTCTCGCTCGCGCGCGGATTTAAGCGGTCGAGCACATACACGCGGTCGGGCGGCACGGCGATGAGGCAGTAGCTGCCGTGCACGCACGAAACGGCGTTTTTTACCTCCGGCTCGCGCAGCAGGCGGCTGTCAATGCGTTCGCCGCGCCGCGTCTCGCACTCGCGTCCCGTCACGTCGCGCCGCGTCAGCGACTGTACGCCGAGCGGCGACAGGAAAAGCGGCTCGCCGAACGACGCCGTCGCGCGCGGCGCAAGGCAGCCCGACCCCGCGAGCACGCGCGTCACACGCACCTGCGCTGTGGTGACGCCCGACAACGCCGTAAGAAACGGCTCGCAGAGATAGGTGCCGCCCGCTTCCTTGTGCACGGCAAGCAAATCGTCAAACGGCGAAAGCGCCATAGCGCGTGAGCGCTCGTCGCCCAGCACGGCATACTGCAAGTCGCCCCAAAACGTGATGTCGCCGGGCGCGCTCCAAAACAGGCAGGCCGGTGCGTCGGGCGAGCGCGTGGCAAACAGCTGATTTTCGTTTCCGTTTACGCCGAAGGGCAGCAGGCAGGCGCACCGCGTCACGCGGCGGCGCAGCGCGCTGCGGTCGCGCGAGGCGGTGATGATGAGGTTGTCCTCCTGCCCTACCACGGGGCGCGACGGCGCTTCCGTAAACGTCACGCGCCCGAGCGCGCGGTCAACCGTGAAATGCGTACCCTCCGCTAGCTCGTCCCATATGACATTGCCGTCACTTAACCGAGCGCGGCGCACGGCGACGGGCGCCGCGTCAAGCCCGGCAAACGCAAGCTGATAGGTTTTGCTCGCGCCGTCGCCCGCAAAGCTCTGCTCCCACCCGCTGCACAGCAGGTTGACCTGCTCGAACGGCGTGCCCGCGCCCGACGGCGAGCCCGCAATGAGCACGCGCGGCACACGGCCGACGGCGGGCGCGCACGCTTCGCCGTCATAGGCGTAGAGCTCCTCGCCGTCAGCAAGATAGAGTACGCCACTGTAGCTCCAAAACTGCGTGGGGTTTTCCGCCAGTCCTTCAAACACCGTCTGCGTTTCGCCGCTGTCCGCAAGGCGGACGAGGCGCGTGCCCGCGTGCACGATGCGCGCGTCGCCGAAGCGCGTGATGCCGTGAATCGCGCCGCCGAGCCGCGCCACGGCGCGATAGCCGGTGCGTCTGCGCACCTTGCCGTATTCGTCGCGGATCATATTGACCGACGCGGGCGAATAATAGGGCGGCAGGTTAGACGGCGCGCGCGAAAAATCGACCGACAAAAACGTGTCGTACAGCACGGCGTTCTTTTGCCGCCGCGCGCCCTGTGCCACGCGGATCACAACGCCACGCTCCCCTCGCGCAGCACGGTGGCAACGACGTCCCAAAACGCGCGCGAGCGCGACTCCAGCTCGGCGCGGCGCTGCTCAAACTCGTTGAGAATGGCGGTTCCGTAGTCCTCGTCGTGGATGATACGCAACCGCCCCTCGATAAAGAGCGGCAACAGCGCATACACCTCCGGCACGACCTCAAGCGGCGTGTCGTCGGCGATTTCGGCGGGCAGCCGCGCGGGGTAGGCGTTGTAGTAAACGCGCCAAACGCCGCGTTTGCGCGCCGGCACGCAGAGCACCGCTCCGCCGCCCTCCAGCGAATATTCGGCGCACGGCTCGTCGTTCAGCAGCACGCGCCGCGCCATCAGCGAGTAAAAATCAGGGGCGCGTTCGCGCAGATCATAGCGCGCCACTCCGTCTCCGTCGCCCGGCTGGTCGATGGTCATCTCGCGCACAAGATAGCGCCCCGCCGTGGCAAGCAGGGCAAGCCCCTGCTGCGTCAGCGCGGGCATCGCCTTGAGAAAGGCGCTCGCCGCCGCGCTCGGCGTAATCACGCCGTTTGTCACGCACTGCTCCTCGCCCATGCGCAACAGCACGTCGATGCACAAATCTTTGTAAGTGGGGTATTCGATACCTACCGCTCCTTTCCGTTTATCAAGCCCTTCGGGCTGAATCAATCCGCCTTTTCGGCGACATGCGCACCGAAAAGGCACCCCTGCCCGCCGGTTTGCCGCAGCAAACCGGCG
Organism: Clostridium sp. SCN 57-10; assembly: GCA_001725215.1. Taxonomy (GTDB): domain Bacteria; phylum Bacillota; class Clostridia; order Oscillospirales; family Butyricicoccaceae; genus SCN-57-10. The sequence continues at coordinate 2,932 of MEFT01000115.1, read as the reverse complement.
AAATGAGGGGAATAGCCGCCCAAAGGGGGCGGCGCGAAGGGGGAATGCGATCCCCCTTCGCGTTTACGCCTTATGCGCGCACACGACATACAGCTCGCGCGGGCGCACAAGCTTTGCGCCGTAGCAGTCGAGCACCTTCACCGCGTCGGCAAACTGCTTGTCGGGGCGGTAAGCCTCGGTCTTTTCGATACCTGAGGCAAACGCCACGGCGTTTTTAGTGCGCACCAGCATGCAGTCGTCCGCGCCATCGCGCACAAGGTTGTTCGACATTTTCACCGTCGCGCCGTTATACAGCCCCAGCACGCCCTTCTGCAGCAGCTCGGCGTTGTTCGAAAGCTCGGCGGTCAGCGCGTTTTTGAGCAGCGCGTAAAACCACGGCGAAACGGTGATGCTTACGCCGTCGGTCACCTTAACGCCGTTGTCCCACAGCGTGACGAGCGCGGCGTCAATCGCGGCGCGCGCATCTGCAGCGGTCGCCACGGCAAGCGAGGCAGAGCGCAGCGTGCCCGCGGCGGCGGTCGCGGCGATATAGCGGTCGCGGCACTCGGCCAGCGCGGAGGTGCTCTCGCGCAGATAGGCCTGCATCAGCCCCTCCTGCGACTGCGCGCGGTCGACGTCGTCGACGATAAAATGGGTATAGCGGAACTGGTCGACGGTGAGTAGCATCGAGCTGTCGGCCGGCGTTTCGGCCGTGTCGATGTCGCTGCCCGGCACATAGGTGCCGACATTGGGACGGCTGACGCCGATGATCTTCACCGTTTTACCCAGTCCGTGCTCGCCCGCAAAGCAAGTGTTGCAGTCCTCCTGCAGCACCGTCATTTTGGAAAGCTCGTGCTGAATGTATTTCGACCAGACGGTCGGCTTGAAGTTTGCATACGCCATGTTCATTTCTCCTTTTCTTGTTATAGGTTACTGCGCTCTGCGCACCATTGAGCGGATGGCGCGGCGCAGTGTTTCGGGATCGTCCAGCTCATTCGGCTCGATGCGGTCAAGCTCGTCGGGCGTAAAAAGCTCGCGCGGCGCGCCCGCGCCCGCGGCAGACCCGCTCGACGGCGGAGACATTCCGTTTGTCATGCGTCCACCTCCGTTCCGTCGGGCAGAAGCCAGGCGCGGCGGCGCACCGGCATACCTGCGCAGCGCGGGCAGTAATAGAGCCGCACGCGGCACGGCGTGCCGTCGCGCGACTGCTCGCCGCCGTCGCGCACCATCAGCTCGGTCATCGGGTGCATGTTACATTCCATCGGTCTGTTCTCCTTTCAGCATGTGCTTGGTCAGCTCGACCAGCGTCTTTGCCGCTTCTTCGTTCTTCGCGCCGCGCACACGCAGCTAGGCGTTTTCACCCGCAAGGCGCACCAGCTCGCGCGCCGCGTCACGCGTTTCGTTTTTATGCCGCGCCGCCAGAATGCGCCGCAGCTTTGCCTTAGGCATGGCGGAATCGTCGTCGAGCGCCTCGGCATACTCGGCCAGCGTGATGGCGCCCGACGACAGCAGCTCGCGCAGGCCGCTGTCTGCCGCAAGCTTGCTGTATGGGTTCGCGGGGCTGACGTCGACGCGCACGTCGGGCGTGATGCGCGCAAGCTCCTCGGCGGATGCGCGCCCGCCGTCGTCCTGCGTCACGCCCTTGGGGTCGTACACGCGCCACATCTCATACCAGACGAGCGCAATCTCCTCGCAAAACTGACGGAAGGCCGCCACCTGCATGTTCACGTTGAGCAGCTTTGCCTCGCGCGCCGCGACGATGGCGGCGCCGCTCGCCTGCTCGGGATCCACATTCTCGAGGTTGTCGCCCGCGCCCGAAAGCTCGCGCGTCTGCGCGATCAGGTCATGCCAGATGGCACGCGCGTGCGGCGAAATGTCGGCCGGCTGCAGATAGCTGACAAGGCGCTCTACGCCCTGCCCCATGCGGTCGTGCACGGCGATCGAGCTGTCCGGATAAGACAGTGCGCGCACATCGTCGGCCGAAAGCGCGTCGGCGTTATACACCTTGTGCGGAAACGCCGCCGATTTGACGGCGCACTCAAAGCGGTACACGCTTTTGTTGACGGCGATTTGGTTCGGAATTTTGTCCCAGATATCGCCCGCCCCGCGCGCCAGGTCGCACCTGCGCTTCCATGTGTACCGCGCGATGGGATAGCGGCGCAGACCGGTCATGCGCGTTTCGGGCACGTAAACCACGTCGCGTGTCGCGCGGCAGAAGCGGATGTCACCCTCCTCCCCGCGCCACAGGCGCAAAACGGTCATCGCCTTTTCGCAGCCGCCGCGGCGCACGGGGTCGTCGTCCGCGACGATGCGCGCCCGCTCGGCGGCGGAAACGCCGTGTCTTTTCGCCTCGGCGCGGATGCGATCGACGGGTTGCATCGCCGCGATGAGCACAAAAGGCTGCGCCTCGATGTCAAAGCACCCCTCGTCGCCGAGCAGCACGGCGTCGGTGCCGAGAATATCCAGCGCGGGCGTGCCGCCCTCGTCGTAGAAATAGGCGAACGCGTCGCCCGTCGCAAACGCCTCCTCGAGCACCTCCCACAGGCGGGCATCGAGGCGCAGGCGCTCCCACAGCCGCTCGGCCTTGCGGTCGAGCGCGCGGCAAACGTCGCTCACGCGGTCGCGGTAGAGCGACTGCGCGCCCATCGCACCGAAGTGAATGGCCGTGCGGTTCTGGCCGACGAGCGCCGTCGCGTTTTTGAGGATGGGCGTCAGAAAATTGAGCTGCGGCGGGCGCTCGTCGCCGCATTTCAGCCCGTGCCACTGGTCGCCCTGCACAAAGCGGCGGCATTTGTCGGCACGCGCAAAGCAGTCGCGTATCTGCGGCGCAGCAAGACAGCGCTCATACTCGCGGAAAATATCATGCGCGTCCATGCGGCACCTCCCGCTGCGGCAGCGCCGTGCCATAGTTTTCGATGTTTGCGTGCAGCGCGCGCGCCGCCGCCTGCTCACG
>MEFT01000114.1 GCA_001725215.1 Clostridium sp. SCN 57-10 | reverse complement strand
ATGCGCGCCTTCGCGCAGGAGCGTCTGGCCCCCTTCGCCGCCGAATGGGACAAGAACCACACCTTCCCCGCCGAAGCCCTGAAGGAACTGGGCGAGCTGGGTGCCATGGGCATGTGCGTGCCCGAAGAGTGGGGCGGCAGCACTATCATCTGCCCCGTGTCCGCCAAGCGCGGAGACGGCATTGAGAACCTGCTCGAAATGGTGCTGCTCACCGCCGATATGCTCGCCCTGCGTGCCAACCCCAACCGCCTTGCGAAGGGCACCGTCATCGAAGCGAAGCTCGACCGCGGCCGCGGCCCCGTCGCCACCATTCTTGTGCAGAACGGCACGCTGAAGATGGGTGACATCGTGATCGCCGGAACGGCAGTTGGACGCGTGCGCGCCATGCAGGACGACCGCGGACGCAAGCTCGAGACGGCGGGCCCGTCGGTTCCCGTGGAGATCACAGGCCTTGCAAGCGTGCCCGCGGCGGGCGACCTGTTCCACGCCGTTGAGGACGAGCGCATGGCGCGCGACCTTGCGGAGCGCCGCATCAGCGAAGAGAAAGACGAGCGTGCGCAGGCGCAGTCGAAGGTCACGCTTGAGAATCTGTTCTCGCGCATCAGCGAGGGCAATGTGAAAGATCTGAACATCATCGTCAAGGCAGATGTGCAGGGAACCGCAGAGGCGCTGAAGGCGTCGATCGAGAAGCTCTCGTGCGACGAAGTGCGCGTGCGCGTCATCCATTCGGGTGTCGGCGGCGTGAACGACAGTGACGTCATGCTGGCCAGCGCGTCAAACGCCATCATCGTCGGCTTTAACGTGCGTCCCGAGGCGGGCGCCGCCGAAAGCGCCGCGCGCGCCGAGGTCGATATGCGTATGTATCGCGTCATTTACGATTGCATCGGCGAAATCGAGCAGGCGATGAAGGGCATGCTCGCGCCCAAGTTCCGCGAGGTGCAGCTTGGCCGCGCAGAGATTCGCCAGGTCTTCAAGGTCACCGGTGTCGGCACCATCGCCGGCTGCTATGTGCTTGACGGCAAGGTGCAGCGTGCCGCACAGGTGCGCATTGTGCGCGACAGCATTGTCATCCACGAGGGTGTGCTGTCAACGCTTAAGCGCTTTAAGGACGACGCAAAAGAGGTCGCGTCAGGCTACGAGTGCGGCATGAGCTTTGAAAAGTATAACGATATCAAAGAAGGCGATATCGTAGAGGCGTTTATCATGGAGGAAGTTAAGCAGTAAAACAGCGGTTTTACTGCTTGAACGCTGCGGAATGCTCTGTGCGCGGGGTTTTGGACGCAAATCACGCGATCCGTGTAAGGGAAGACGCTTCGCTTAGAGTTACTTTTACGTAAGCAAAAAGTAGCCCTACAGCGGAGAACGCGTCCACCTCCAAGCGCGGGGAGCGCGACGAACCATCCCGCGCAACGCGCGAAATAACCCCCGCCCGATCATTCGTATTCACCAAAAAGGAGGATGTTGATATGCCCTCTAACAGCAACCGTATCGACCGTATCAGCGAAGAGGTAACGCGCTGCCTCGCCGAACTTTTGCCGACCGTCAAAGATCCCCGTCTGTCGGGGCCGATGCTGACCGTCGTGCGATGCGAGGTGACGGGCGACCTGCGCTGGTGCAAGGTCTTTTTGAGCGTGCTCGGCTCGTATGACGAAAAGCAGCTTAAGCAGGGCCTTAAGTCGGCGTCCGGATTTTTGCGCCGCGAGGTGGCGCACCGCCTGTCGCTGCGCTATACCCCCGAGCTGATTTTCGTGCTCGACGATTCGATTTCTCGCGGCGCGCACATCAGCGCGCTCATCAACAAGCTTGACATCAAGCCCGACGAGGAGGACGGCAATGACGCTGACGCTCAATGAGGCGGCAGACTTTCTGCGCGCGCACGATGATTATCTGATCTTGACGCACAAGCGACCCGACGGCGATACCATCGGCTCGGGCGCCGCGCTGTGCCGCGTGCTGCGCGCCGCCGGCAAAACGGCCTTTCTGCTGCACAACGAGGAGCTGACGCCGCGCTTTGCGCCGCTGTGCGAGGGACTTTCCCTGCCGCACGACGAGGCTGCGGCGCGCACCCATACCGTGCTCGCCGCCGACATTGCGTCGGAAACGCTGCTGCCCGCGTCGGCGCTTCCCTATGAAGCCTCGGTGGCGCTCTGCGTCGACCATCATCCGTCCAACACCGGCTTTGCTGCGCGCACGCTGCTGCGCGCAGGCGCCGCCGCGACGGGAGAGCTCGTTTACGACCTGATGTACGCCCTCGGCGTAACACCCGATACGGCGATGCTCGACGCGCTTTACATTTCGGTCGCGACTGACACCGGCTGCTTCCGCTTCTCCAACACCACCGCGCTTTCGCACCGTATCGCGGCAGAGGCGATCGACCTCGGCGTCGACTTCCACCGCCACAACCGCGAGTGTTTTGAAGTCAAGTCGCGCGCGCGCTTTGCCATCGAACGCAAGGTGTTTGACGAAGCGGTGTTCTCGGCCGACGGACGCATCGCGTCGACCGTGCTGGCGCGCGCGGCGATCGACGAGATCGGCGCGACGGGCGACGATCTTGACAATCTCTCGACGCTGCTCGTCCACCTGGAGGGGGTCGAGTGCGCGATTTTACTGCAGGAAACCAAGGAACCCGGCGAATTCAAAGCGTCGGTGCGCACCCATAAGCCGATCGACGCATCGGCCATCTGCGCAGAGCTGGGCGGCGGCGGGCATCCGCGCGCCGCGGGCTGCACGCTGTATGGCACGGCGGAATCCTGCAGGGAAAGGCTGGTCGCCGTTGCGGCCGTCTATCTCTCATGCTGAACGGAGTTTTGATCCTCAACAAGCCGCGCGGCTTCACCTCGCACGACGCGGTGAGCAAGCTGCGCGGCATTTTGAAAATGCGTCGCATCGGCCACGCCGGCACGCTTGACCCGCTGGCAGAGGGCGTGCTCGTCATGCTGCTCGGCAACGCGACGCGCGCGTCGGAGTGCGCGTCGGGCGCAGACAAGGAATACATCGCAGCGCTGCGCCTCGGACTGACGACCGATACGCAGGACATTACGGGCGAGGAGCTTGCGCGGCGAGACGCGTCGGGCGTTACGCGCGCGCAGGTCGAAGAGGCGCTGGCGCGCTTTGCCGGCGGTTACGACCAGCTTCCGCCCATGTATTCGGCGGTGCAGGTAAACGGCGCGCGGCTTTACAAGCTGGCGCGTCAGGGCATGGACGTCGCGCGCGACACGCGCCGCGTCGATTTCTCCCATCTTGAGCTGCTGCCGCCGCAGGCGGATGATGGGCAGGACGAATACCGCATCCGAGTGTGCTGCACCAAAGGCGCGTATATCCGCACGCTGTGCCACGACGTGGGCGAGGCCCTTGGCTGTGGCGCGTGCATGACCGAGCTGACGCGCGTGCGAGCCGGTTCTTTCACGCTTGCACAGGCGCTTACCTTTGAAGAGGTCGCGCGGCTGCGCGAAGCGGGCGAACTTGCGCCGCATATCGTACCGGCTGACGCACTGTTTTCCGATCTGCCCGCCGTGGTTCTAAACGCCGAAGGCGTGCACCGCGCCGTGAACGGCGCACCCGTTTTCCCGCGCTTTCTGGCGCGTGGCGCAATGCCCGAAGCGGGCGCGCTGTGCCGCGTTTATGCGGAAGAAGGCTCATTTTTGCTTCTATCGCGTGCAGGGCGTGCCGAAAACGACGTGCCCGCGCTGCTTTGCTATAAGCTTTTTGCCCGAAAGGACGGAGAGGTATGAAGAAAAACGTCGTCGCGCTCGGCTTTTTTGACGGCGTTCATCTGGGACACGCCGCCATTCTGCGCGCGGCCGTTTCGCTTGCACGCCAGCTTGGCATGACGCCCGCCGCGCTGACCTATGAGCGCCCTCCCCGGGCGCTGACGCGCGGCAGTGCGCCGCTGCTGCTTACCGAGCCGGATCGCAGAGCCGCGCTAATGCGTGCTTGCGGCGTCGAGCATGTGTTTGTGCTTCCGTTTACACCGGAGTTCGCCGCGCTCAGCCCCGAGCAGTTTGTTGAAGAAATTCTCGTGCGCGAGTTTAACTGTGGCGGCGTGGTGTGCGGCGAAGACTTCCGCTTCGGCAAAAGCGCCTCGGGCGACACCGCCGCGCTTCGCCTGTTATGCGGCGCGCGCGGCATTGCGCTTTCGGTTTGCCCGCCCGTGCTGCGCGACGGACGCGCCGTCAGTTCTACGGCGGTGCGCGCTGCCGTCGCGGAGGGAGACGTGCGCGAGGCGGCTGCGCTGCTCGGTAGGCCGTATGCGCTGCGCCTTTGGCGCGGGGCAGACGGACTTTATCGCGCGCCCGAGGGCATGGCTCTGCCGCCCAACGGCGCATACATCGTCTCGCTCGGCGGGACAGCGGCGCAGCCCATTTGGTTTGATGCCACGGGCAGCATACTGTCCGGCGGCGAGGAATCGCTCGATCTGGCCTTTTTAGACCGCGAGATGCATACCACCGGGAGGTAAACGCTATGTTTTTGAAAAACCTCTATGCAACGCTGTATCTGTTTTGGCAGAACACCAACGCCCGCTACGGCGCGCTGATTAACACGCTGTTTTTTCTGCTGCTTATTGGCATCGCAGTCGTGGCGGTGGTGCGCGCCTTTTTGTTCGGAATGACATACCGCAAGCCGCGCCCCATCCGGCAGCCTGTGCCCGATGCGGCACTGACGGAGCGGGCGGCCGAAGCGCTGTCGCGCGCCATCCGTTTCCGCACGGTAACGGGCGAGCGTGCCGAGCTTGATAAGCTGGTTACGTGGCTTAAGTCGGAATATGCCGACGTGTTTGCCCGTATGAGCTGCCTTGTCTTGCCGTCCGGCTCGCTGCTGCTGCGCTGGCGCGCCGCCGATAAAAGCGAGCTGAAGCCGGTCTTGTTTGCCGGGCATCTTGACGTTGCGCCCGCCGGAGAAGGCTGGAGCCGCGATCCGTTCGGCGGCAAGCGCGAAGACGGGCTTGTGTGGGGCCGTGGCGCGCTCGACTGCAAGGGTGCAGTGATCGCCCAGCTGGAGGCGGTACGCGAGCTGATGCGCGAGGGCTTTACCCCGCGCCGCGACATTTATTTTGCTTACGGGCACGATGAGGAAACGGGCGGGGCGGAGGGCGCCGCCTCCATCGCCGAGCTGCTGCAAAAGCGCGGCGTAGCGTTTGAACTCGTGCTTGACGAGGGCGGAGTCATCACCAAGGGGCATCTGCAGTCGCGCCTACACCCGGCGGCCGTTCTCGGCGTCGGCGAAAAAGGCGAGTGCGATGTGCGCATCGTGGCCACGGCGCGCCCCGGCCATGCCGCAGCACCCCCGCGCCACACGGCGCTCGGCATTTTATCCGAAGCGGTGTGCCGCATAGAGGCTATGCCGCGCCGTCGGCGCATGATCCCCACCGTCGCACGTTTTTTGCGTCTCTCGGGACCTGCCATGGCCTTCGGTCAGCGCTTCTGGGTGTCTAATATGCCGTTTTTTAACGGTATGGTATATCGTGCGTTTGCGCGCGACGAAGTGACGAGCGCGCTCTTCTCCACGACGTTTGCCGCGACGGATGCCCGCTGCGTATCTGAGCCCGACCGGCTGCCGCAGTCGGCCGAGATGCTGTCCGACCTGAACGTGCGTGTCGAGCTGCTCCCCGGCGGCTGTGACCCTTCACCGGTTGCCGATCTGCGCGCCCCGCTGTGCCGCACGCTGTGCAACACCATCAATGAGCGCTTCGCCCACCTGCCGTGCATTCCCACGATTATGGAAACAAGCATGGACGCCCGTTATTATGTGCCGCTCGCCGAACATGTGGTGCGTTTCATGCCCATTGTGGCGAGTAACAAGGCATATGCCGCGATGCACGGCCCCGATGAGTATATTCGTGAAAGCTCGCTCGGTACCGCCGCAGAGCTGTATGCCGCATTCCTGAGGAAGATATGAACTATAACTACAACAAAAAAACGAAAAAAAAGTCTTCGATGTTTGGCATGAGCATGACGGTTCGAGCCATTGTGCTTGTGATCATTATTGGCATGTTCCCCCTCGCCATGTGGCTCTATTGGGATAAGCCGGAGAATGGGGGAGAAGAACCCATTCCGTCCGACCGTATCGTCTACCATTTCATTGACGTAGGGCAGGGCGACGCGATTTTGATTGAGCGAGGCGGGCATTACGCGCTGATTGACGGCGGCGAATACCGCGCGCGCAGCAAAGTGACCGACTATCTCGACGAGCTTGGCGTGCAGACGCTTGATTATGTGATCGCGACCCATCCGCACTCCGACCACATCGGAGGACTGTCGACCGTACTTGGTCACTATCAGATCGGCGCGTTTCTTATGCCCGATGCGCGCAACGATACAACAGGCTTTGAAAAAATGCTGGAGGCGGCAGAGAAAAACGCTGTTTCGGCTACGCTTGTTAAGGCGGGCGATACGTTTGACCTCGCCGGCGCGCAGCTTTCGGTGCTCTCTCCGCAGGAGGGAGCTCAGTTTGGAGAATTGAACGAGGCATCGGTCGTGCTGCTCGTTTCGGGCGGCGGCGTACGCGCGCTGTTGACAGGCGACGCGCCGGCGAGCGTGGAAAAGCAGCTTGCGGCCGATGGGTTACCTTCGTGCGCGCTGCTTAAAGTGGGTCATCACGGCAGCAGCGATGCAACAAGCAGCGAACTTTTGTCTGTTATCCGTCCCCAGGTCGCCGTGATTTCCTGCGGGCGCGGCAACGATTACGGACATCCGCACAGCGAAACGCTCGCGGCGCTCGCCGATTACGGCGCGCAGGTTGTGCGCACCGACGAAAATGGAAGCATTGTCGTTACCGTGGAGGGAGGCGAGCTTTCTGTCAAAACCGAACGGTGAGGGATATGTGTTTGACCGCCGCGAGGGCGTGCTCTGCGTGCTGACGCGTGGGGATGAGACGCTCACGCTGCCATTTGACGCGCTTCCGCAGGATGCGCGCGAGGGTGACACTCTTGTGCATACGGCGGCAGGGTGGCGCATCGACGAGGAGGCAACCGCCGCGCGCCGTGCGCGCATCGACGGGCTGATGGCGCGCCTGTTTGAGAAAAAATAAGAAAACCGCAGGGGTTCCCTGCGGTTTTTGTGATTGGCATCGAATCAAAGGGAGCAGGGGCGGCAGGAGAACGCACGGTCATAACCGCCACCAAAGTGTTTCTCCTTCCGAGTACATATGAAACCCGCAGCGCGCCAGCACGTTTTGAGAAGCGGCGTTGTCGCACTCTGTTTCCGCGAGGACGGCCGAAACGCCGGGTTGATCCTGTGCCCATGTGCACATGGCTTTTACGGCCTCGGTCATATAGCCGCAGCGTCTGTGCCTGATGCCCAGACCATAGCCGATTTCGACTTCGCCGCGTTCATTTGGAATGTCTTTAAAATCGGATGAGCCGACCACAACCCGATCCTCCTTGCGAAGAAGGAAGAAAAAACTATGCCATACGGTATTTCCCTCATCGTCTCGGGTAATCTCGTGCTGCTTCTTGACGATGGCAAGCAGTTCAGCTTCCAAAGGTTCCGCATCGTATGTGGCATACAGCTCTTGCTCAAGTGCGGGAAGGTCGTATATCCATAGCTCGAGTTGATGAGCCGTCAACAAGATCAGCTCCAGACGTTCGGTGTGCAGAGTCATACGATAACCACCATCCATTACACCTTGTTTGTGCTCTATATCACATACAGATAAATGCAGAAGAAGTGGAATATGCTGCCGGCAAGCACGAAGAAATGCCACAGAGAGTGCATATATTTCACCTTCCCGCCGACGCCGTAGATCACCGCACCGAGGGTATACGCGATCCCGCACGCGACGAGCAGCCATACTCCCTCGCGCGCCATGGCAGCGAGAAGCGGCTTAAACGTAACGACAACGGCCCAGCCCATCGCAAGATAGCAGATCATCGAAAGCACGCTGTACTTTTCGACATCGATCGCGTTGAACACAATGGCCACCGCGGCGGCAAGCCAGACCGCACCGAAGAGCCACCATCCCACCGTCGGCCGCAGCGTCACAAGCGTGATGGGCGTATAGGTGCCCGCGATGAGCAGGTAAATCATGCAGTGGTCGAGCACGCGGAACACCTTTTTGCCGAGGTTGGGGCGCAGGGCGTGGTAAATGGTTGAGGTTGCGTAAAGCAGGATGAGCGCCGCGCCGAACACGGCGCCGCCCACCATTGCGTAGGAGCTGCCGTGCTGTGCCGCGCGCACGACGCACAGCACAAGCGCCGCAACGCCCAAAAGCGCGCCCGCGCCGTGTGAGATGGAGGAGATAAGCTCCTCGCCGAGCGAATACTTTGGAATGGGCACTCGCTCGCGTTTCGTATTTTCTTGCATGGTTTGTCCTTTCCCGCGGCGGCCGCTTGCCCCCGCGCATGTGCTGTGATACAATGATAAACGGCGTATTTGCCGCCTGCGTTCTAAAAGCGTTTGGGCGCGTCCGCCTGACAATCGGATAAAGCCGGCGTGGATGCGCCGCATGGAGGAAGTATGACGTTAACCGTATCGATGTTTCTTGTGCTCTGTCCGCTGATTTTTCTCGCCTCATTTATCGACGCCATCGCGGGCGGAGGCGGCGTAATCTCGATTCCCGCCTATCTGTTTATCGGCTTGCCGGCACACTATGCAGCGGGAAGCAACAAGTTTTCCGCGTTTATGGGCTCGATTACGGCGACGACGAAATACATACGCACGGGCAATATCAAGCTTTCCGCCGCAATTTGGTCGGCCCTTGGTGCTGTGTTCGGTTCCATGCTCGGAGCGCGCGTCGCGTTGCTCATTCCAGCGGGCACGCTGAAAACGGTCATGCTTGTCGCCATTCCCATTGTCGCCGTCATTCTGTTTACGCAGAAGGATCGCATGATGATCGTGCGCGATGTGACGCGCCCCCGCTGGGCGGTCATCGCCATCAGCGTCGCCATCGGCCTGTTCATCGGCGGGTATGACGGCTTGCTCGGCCCCGGCACGGGTACGTTTATGATTCTTTGCTTCTCTGCGCTGCTTGGGTATGATTTGCTCACGTCGAGCGGCTGCGCGAAGCTTAGCAACATGGCGAGCAATGTGGGCAGCCTGCTTGTCTATATTTTGAGCGGCAAGGTCATCTATGCGCTCGCCATCCCGGCGGCGCTGTGCAGCATTCTCGGCGGCTACTGCGGCGCGCGCTATGCCATCAAGCACGGCAGCAAAAACGTGCGTGTGTTCATTTTCGTCGTGCTCGGTCTGCTGTTTTTGAAGTTTGGATACGATCTGATTTTTACGAGATAAGGGAACCGCTTCCCCAAGAAAGAAGAAACGATATGTTCTGTCATTTTCTCATCGGGACCAATAGAATTCGCTGACGAGCTAAAACGGTGTTTGCCCCCGCAGAGGGGCGGCTTTGTCGAGCAATTTTATAAACGCAAGGAGAAGAAAGATGGAGATTGCAAACAACATCATCAGGCACTACTTAAAAAACGTTTATTTCATCAACGGAACTGCCTATGCGGGCAAATCGACGATGTGCGCCATGCTGGCCGAGCGATTCGGGCTGATTCACTGCGAAGAAAACTATGGCATGGATGAAATTCTGTCGATCGCGACGCAGGACGAGCAGCCGAATATGAATTACTTCAACACCAAAAAGGACTGGCAGGAGTTTTTAAACCGTGCGCCGGAGGCGTATGAAGCTTGGGTCGACGGTAACTCGCGCGAACTGGCGGGTTTTGAGGTCGCAAAGCTCATTCGCATTTCGGCCGAGCGGAAGGTAATCGTCGACACGAACATTCCGTGCGACCTGCTCAAGCAGATTGCGTCCTACCGGCAGGTGGCCATCATGCTTTCGCCGCAGGCGATGTCAGTCGACCGCTTTTTTGACCGCGAGGATGCGGAAAAGCAGTTTTTGCTGTCCGAGATTCGCAAGTCGAGCGACCCGGAGCGAACCCTGGAGAATTTTCGCGCGTGCATTGCACGCATCAACAGCCGCGAACGGTATGAAGCGTGGCAAAACAGTGGATTTTTTACGCTGGTGCGCGAGGATACGGAGGCCGACACACGCGAGGAAGTGCTTGCGAAGCTCGCGGCTCATTTTGGGTTTACCGCGGAAGGCAGTCGCATTTTATAACATCATGTCATTTAGTTTCCAAGACTAGATCATTGTAACACACAAGCTTGATTTGCGCAAGTGCAGATGAAGCTGTTTTTTCGGCAAAAAGGCCGGTGTCGGATATCCGATGCCGGCCTTTCTTGAACGCTACAACAGGCGGTTGCGCCCACTCCACAATTGCTTGATTGTGTATTCCACGCCGTGTCGCTACAATGAAGGTGTGAACCGGTTTTTCTCAAACATAAAGGAGGGCTTCCCGTGAAAACGTCGATTGGAGAAAAAATATGCGAATGCCGCAAAGCCAACGCATGGACGCAGGAGCAGCTTGGGGCGAAGATAGGGGTATCCGCGCAGGCGGTCAGCAAGTGGGAGTGTGGCGAAAGCTACCCCGACATTCTCCTGTTGCCGCAGCTG
>MEFT01000113.1 GCA_001725215.1 Clostridium sp. SCN 57-10 | reverse complement strand
GCTTCATGAAAGATATTGCCGCGTATTGGGACACCTACACCGGCGAAAATTTGGAAAGCAAAATGTATGCACAGCTCAAGCCCCCCAACCACGGCGAGGTCGGCCTATGCATCCCCTCGTCCGAGGACGGGAGTATGTTCTATCTGCTCGGCGTCATCGTCGACGACTTCAGCCGCGTAACGCCCGACCTGCTGACTGCCGAGGTACCCCAAGCGGAATACGCCGTTTTCACCACACCACCCGTCGACTTAACCGACGCAGACAAGCGCACAGACGATCCGCTCAGCGTCGCCGTAAAAACCGCATGGAAGTACATCTTTGAAGAATGGTTTCCAAGCAGCGGATATGCCTACGACGAAAGCAAGCTAGACTTTGAGTTTTATGACGAGCGCTGCCATGGGCTGTCCAACTCTGTGATGGAAATCTATGTGCCCGTAAAACGCGCATAGCAGGCAAAAAAGCAACCGCTTCGGCGGTTGCTTTTTTATCGATTGAGCGCGCCAGGCCCGCGCTTCAGGCGTTTGGCAAGCGCGTGTTTCGTCTGCTTTTGCATGCCGCAAAGCGCCGCGCCGCCTCTTCCCAACTAACCACGTTCCACCAGTCGGCAAGATAGCCGTCTCGTTTATTGTAGTGCTTGAGATAGTAGGCGTGTTCCCACACATCGACGTTTAGAATGGGGCACTGGCCGAGCGTCAGCGGCGTTCCCTGATTCGCCGTCGTGACAATAGAGAGCCCGCACCGTCTGTTCGCCACAAGCCACGCGTACCCCGAGCCGAACACCGACTTAGCCGCCGCGGTGAATTTCTCTTGAAACGCGTCAAAGCTGATAAACGCCGTTTCAATGGCCGCTGCCAAATCCCCTTGCGGGCGATCACCCTTTACGCCGGGCGCCATTTCGGCGAAATAGAATCGGTGGTTATACACGCCGCCCGCATTGCGCAAGACCTCCGTGGCGATCTGCGGCGGCAACCTGGGAGCCATACAGATCAACTGCTCAAGCGTCAGATGCTGAAGTCTGGGCTGCGTGCTAAGCGTCTCGTTCAGATGGTCAATGTAGGTTTGCAAATGCTTATCATGGTGCAGATACATGGTTTTTTCGTCTATAAACGGCTCTAATGCATCAAAGGCATAGGGCAGCGGTGTATTGACAAAAGGATAGCTGTCCGGCAAAAGAATCCCCTCCTGCCTCATGATATGCCGCGCCGCTGAAAAAGTGTGCCGCTTATCTGCCGCCCGGAGAAGCCTCCCACAGCATTTCGACATGCGGGATACCGTCCTCTAAAAACTCGGCCGAGACGGCACGAAAGCCCAGCTTTTCATAAAACGCCTTTGCGTAACACTGTGCTTCAATTTTGATACGCTCGGCATGCAAACGCTCGCGTGCTGTCTCCATCGCGGCACGCATGACTTTTTCGCCCATTCCGCAGCCTCTTTGACGTGCCACCACCCGCCCGATCGACACGTCGTCAAATGACACACCACGGTCAAGCACCCGCGCATAGGCATGTATTCCCCTTTCATCGGTGAAGAACACATGGTATGCGCGGCGGTCTCTTCCGTCTACCTCCGGATAGGCGCACGCCTGCTCAACCACAAACACCGCAACGCGCAGCTGTAAGATGTCATACAACTCGTCGCAAGAAAGCTCTGAAAACCGTTTTACCTTTTGCTCCACAGAGCACCTCCAACTATTCTTTATGCCTCTTCGGATTAGTTTGACAAGTTAAGGTCGGCAAGCCCTTGGATAAGGCTTGCCGACCTTGCTTAAGACAGGCGTCTGTCAATCAAAGCGCCCAGCTTCCGTTGCGGAAAATGTCCACCCGCGTGCCGTCGGCTTGTACGCCGACGATTGAAAGATCGGGTGTTCCGACCATAAAGTCTACATGCGTGTGGCTCTGGTTGAGACCAAGCTCCATCTGCTCTTCCTCAGACAGAGCGGCTGCACCCTCGACGCAGAGGGGGTACGCGCGGCCGTAAGCAAAATGGCAGCTTGCATTCTCGTCAAACAGCGTGTTATAAAACAGCACACCGCTTTCGCGGATGGGGCTCGAATAGGGCACGAGCGCAACCTCGCCAAGCCGGCGAGCGCCTTCGTCGGTATCAAGCGAAGAAATCAGATATTCCTCGCCCACCTCGGCGTGCGCCTCGACGACGACGCCCTTTTCAAAACGAAGGCGAAATCGGTCTACGACGTTGCCGTTGAGAATGAGCGGCATAGCGGAATAGACCACGCCGTCCACGCCGTCGCGCCGCGGCGCGGTGAAAATCTCTTCCGTCGGCATGTTCGGAATAAACTCCACGCCGGTGCCCGCCAGCTCGGTCGCGCCGCCCCAAATGTGATGGGCCGGCAGCGCGACGCGCAGATCGGTTCCGAGGCTGTTTTGATAAATCAGGTGATCGAATTGCAGCTCATTCAACTTGCGCAGCCGCACTTTCTGCTCGTCGGCATGTGCCTGCCAGCGCGCAACGGCCGTTCCGTCGCCCGAAATGCGGCAACAGGTGAAAATCGCGTCCCACAGCTTGGAAACGGCTTCATCTTCCGCCAAATCGGGGAACACTTTACGGGCCCATGACGGAATGGCAAACGCGCCGATGCACCACTGGATATCAGACGCCATCTGCGCCGTATAAAACTTTTTTAGCCGCTCGCCGCTTGCAATTTCGGTGCGCTGCAGGCGCTTCGGATCTACGCCCTTGAGGTTTTCAGGATCACTGCCGGTAATGTAAAGCATTGCGAACTTCTTGTTGGCAAACATGTTATAAAGCGATACCTGCCAGTCGTATACCGTATCGAACAGCGCGTCGTCGGCGTGCAGATAGCGCAGGCGGCTGATTTGATCGTCACGCCAATTTAGAATAACGTCGCTCGCACCGACGGCATAGCATTCCTCCGCACAAAGGCGCGCAAGCTCCGCGGCGGCGACCGGTGCCGTCAGCGCGACGCTCTGCCCGGGCTGCACGGCGGAGCCGACGCGAACGAGCAGCGCCGCATATTCGCGAAGTTTCTCGTAAAAGCTTCCCATAATTCCACATTCCTCTCAAAAATTGATTATATTTGGAATTTTAGCACAATTACGCTTCTTTTTCAACGGCCGTTCTGCAGCTCGCCGTGATAGCGTAAAATGGGGTTGTCCGCCCCGAAATTGACGGCGTGCACCGCCGCAAAAATCTCCGTCTTGCGCGCCTGTGCCTCCTCTTCGGGCAGATCGGTGATAATATCCTCCAGAATGCCGGGGCCGTATTTAAACAGCCCGACTACCGCGCCGCGAAACACGCCGTCGATCAGCAGATACTGCATCGTTCCGTATGCGGGATGCGCAAAGCGTTCTTTGAGCCAGTGCTCGTTTGAACGCACCAGAAAGTCATTTCGGTGCATGGCATAAACCCCTTTGGGCGCAGGTGCTTTATCCGCCTGCAGCATGTCCAAATCGGATCGCAGCACATAGCCGCCCTCCGCCTCGACCAATATGCCCTCTGCGGCAAGCTGTGCCGCTGCGGCTTTAATCTCCTTTTCCGGCAGCTTGTAAAAAGACTTTGCCATCTTCGTGTCAAACCACACATGGCGATAGGCAAAGCGGCGCAGAACCTCGGCAATCGCTTCCTGCCGTGTGTATTTCTCCAAATCAGCCTCGGGGAACATTTCTGAGAACGGATACCAGCCCCTGTCCCATTCGCCGTCATACTGATCTTCGTAAACCAAAAACGCCTCCTGCAGGCGGTGCAGCACGGGCGTGATCTCTTTGACGAGCATACCCGTCAGCTCTTTCATGCCCTGTATGCTCATCGGTCCTTCGCGCTCAAGCAGCTCTAGCAGCGTTTCCTGCGCGTGCTGGCGCACCGCAAGCGGCTTTCGGTAGAGCGCGGCAAACAGCTCAAGCTCCTCACGCATAATCCACCCCAGGTTGCCACCCGCAAAGCGCCCTTTGATGAGCGCGCGGCTTTTCTGGCGCTGACGGTTGTATTCGATGTCGTCAAAATCGGCGCGAAATGTAATACTTGGTGGATCGCCGAAGCCGTTCCAATATACATTTTGCCCCGGCTGCGTGTCACGGTAAAGCGCAAGGTATTCCTGCTCGTTTGCCTTGCGGGAAAGGTACTGCCGCTCCATGCGGAGTGCGATGATGCCTGTCTGCGTCATTTCCACGCCTCTCTTTCCTTGTAAACCGCATCCGCCCGGGCGGTATCGTTTTGCCAGCGCCGCCTCCGGCGGATAACAGGATGGATTCTTGGCACATCATACCATATCCTTTCGCACAAAGAAAGACCTCGCTCTCTCAAACGGAGCGCGAGGTCTTTGCGCATTGGGTGATGTTTTTGCGTCTGAGCACGAGTCGCCCGCGGTGCAGATACTTTTCATAAGCTTCAATAAAAAGTCATGTGCGGCACCCCATACATGATTTTTTATAGCATGCCGCGCTCTATTAAGATATCATTTGGTTTTTAAGTTTGAATTTGAAAATGACGCACCATAGATTATTCTCATTTTGATTATCTGCCAAAAATGTTCAATATGCCATGAAGCAGCATTGTTGAATAGCAATTTTTAGTCTTTAAACGAACAGCGCCTAATACAACGCCGAAGCACAGTCCTGTGATTACTTTCCATAACATCGCATCAAGCAAATTGTCCTGTATCCTGAAAGCTATGGAGCTAATGTAACCGAAATGCCACAGGGCAAACAGAATTGTAGAGACAATATACGTTTTCCATTCTCTTAAGAAAATTTGATTTAATTTGGTCCAAACAAAACCACGAAAAATAAGCTCTTCAAAAACGGGTGTGACAATACTGGAATAGAATAATAAAAAAATCGGCCTAAAGCTTCCGGTATAGTTTGAAGGTGTTCCTATGAGCAGGCAGAGTACGACAATGGAAATACAAACATATAATACAGTAAATTTGCTTGGAAATATAAAAAGATCAACATGCAATTTTTTGCAAGCAATTATTATAATAGCGGTCAATACAATCATTGCAACCATAGATGCCATGTGATCCGAGAAATCGGTTCTAGGCACTAGAAGAAAGATCGCTTTTTTAATTGCGTCCAAAGTATAACTCAACACAATTAGTAATGCTGTTAGAAGCCCAATCGCTTTAAGTTTAGCCGCTTTCAAAATTTCACTCCTACTAGATAAACAATCCTTATTCGCTCCATCTTATCACAAAAAATAGAAAAAGTCATGTATGAGTTTGAATCCTCATACATGACTTTTTCGTGGTGCGGATGAAGGGACTTGAACCCCCATGAAATTGCTTTCACATGGACCTGAACCATGCGCGTCTGCCGATTCCGCCACATCCGCATATGAAATTGATGGTGGAGACAACTGGGATCGAACCAGTGACCTCTCGCGTGTGAGGCGAGCGCTCTGACCAGCTGAGCTATGCCGCCACATTCCTGCCCGGTCATTTATCACTCGCGAGCAAGATTTATTATACAGGAGCCTAAGCCCTTTTGTCAACCCTTATTTCAACACTTCTCCAAGTTTTTTTGCTTTAATCGCACCCGCCTGCACCAACTCATCGCAAAGGCGCATACCGCGCGCCGTCTGCGCAGACAGCATGCGATAGCTGACACGCGCCATAGCTCCGCGATCAAACGGGCTTTTCCTCAGTGCGTCGGCCTCCGCCTGAG
>MEFT01000112.1 GCA_001725215.1 Clostridium sp. SCN 57-10 | reverse complement strand
ACCCTGGTAATCGACCCACTTCACATCATTGCGAAGCTTGAAGGTCCAGTTCAGGCCGCCGTCTTCGGTGCCCCATTCCTGTGCGATGTTAGGAATCAACTTGCCATAGTTGTCGTTGGTCAGAAGGCCGTCGATGCAGTTGGAAAGCACGGAAAGCTCCTTGTTGTTCTGGCTGAACAAGATGTTGAAGGTTTCCATTTCGTTGGCAAGCGTCTGATAGTGAACCCAGTCGGTAATTTCCTTCGCTTGAGCGGGGGGGGCGGTAGTGCCGGCGGTGGTGGGTCCTGTCTGTGCTCCAGTATCTGCAGGATCTTTGGTCGGGGCGCAGCCGGCGAGCATGCCGATCAGCATACCAGCAGACAGCAGGATTGCAAGTGTTTTCTTCATGTTTTCTTACGCCTCCTATGTCATTCGACATATACTTCGCACTGCGATGGCCGCAAATGCTCAGTACAATTTGTGCCATTTTACCAAATACTGCACATCTTTGTCAACGTTTTGTAAATAACAAACATTTTTTAGTGGGATAAAAAGTTCACATGTTTCTGCCAATTTTCTATTCATTTAAGCAATTTAATACCCAATCGCAAGATAAATTGAATGCAAAACTCCGCACAATTATATTATCTCCTCCAAATCAAACTTGAATTTTATTCCAATTTATGTTTGACACAAGCTATATCCATTTTTCTTTTTTGAGCGCACCTAGCGATTTTTTTGTGTAAAAGGTTGTTTTTCGTCAAAAAAGCCGCTATACTGATGCCAAAGAAAGGAAGTGATGTATGCTATGCGTATATATTCGAGGCTGAGAAACACAGCCTTGCTCCGCCCTATTCTTTACCGCCTGATTACCCGTCTTTCGATTGCCGCCGCGCTCGCCCTGAGCTGGAACCGATTCGTCAACCATAACAGTCTTGTTTCCGTATATGACTACGCTCTCCCCGTTTTCTCCGCCGTTTTCTTCATGTTTGCCTGGTTTGGGTATCTTCGGATCAGCGGTCTTTTTTCACTGCATCCCAAAAAACAGCCTCTGAAGAAAATGCCCAAACGAAAAGCAAGCGACATTTCCGATTTCGTCGACGAGAAGGTGTCTGCTGTGGACTTAACGGAGCCCGACGATACCGTTTTGTGCTCCTTTGCGGCAAATGTTCTTTGCGGCGTTCTGCTATTGTTACCGGCAACGGTACGAATGCTTATCCGTTGACGGTTGCCCCGTGGCATCACGCCGAGCCTCCCGTTTCTATGCAAAATCTGTTGACCTCCGCGCAAATACAAAGCCGGGTTAATCTCGGCGTCTTATCGCGTTGACGACAGATAGAAGGATGATCGCGCCAAGCGTGGCAACAAGCAGGCTCCAAAAGTTAAAGCCTGTGATGCCGTATCCTCCGATCAGGTTCATGAAAAAGCCGCCGATCACGCCACCAATGACGCCTGCCAAGATATTTTTCCCCGTACCCATGCGTTTGTCATTGCCCGTTACAAGGCTTGCAATCCACCCGGCGGCCGCGCCGATGATGATCCAACCCACGATGCCCATCCATTCACCTCCGCCGATAGTCTTTCGTCATGCGTGAACATTATACGATTTGTCCCGCTTGCTCATGTTTTTCCGTTCACCCGCATATGTATCTGCAAAGAAGATACGAGGGGGAAATCGTATGAGAATGCCAACCGACGAGCGAGCCACCGAGCTTGCTTTGTATATCATCGAGCACCGGGCGACCGTGCGCGAGGCGTCGCGCCGTTTCGGCATAAGCAAATCAACCGTACATAAAGATGTGACCGAGCGCTTGTTCCATATTGATCGGGGATTGTATGAGCAGGTGCAACCCGTACTCGCGCTGAATAAAAGCGAGCGCCACCTGCGCGGCGGCGCAGCGACCAAGCGCAAATACGAGCAGCTGAAATAGCTTTGCTACGCGTTTGCTTCCGTTTTGGTCAGTATATCCGCAAACGCCGCGCCGCATACCTCTATGAGCGCCGCAGGGGCGAGCGTGACAAGCGCGCCGATTTTGCCGGCGCTTACCGTGATGCATTCGTGCTGCTGCGCAGTTGAATCAATGATCGTGGGAAATCGCTTTTTCATTCTGATGGGTGAACAGCCGCCGTGCACATAACCAGTCAGCGGCACAAGCTCGTTCTGCCGCACCATTGCGACCGATTTGACGTCGACCGCCGCCGCGGCTTTTTTGAGATCAAGCTCCGATGGGGACGGCACCACGAAAACATAAATACCGCCATCTGCTCCGCGTGTCACCAGCGTCTTAAAACCCGTTTCCGGCGCGATTCCAAGCTTTCGCGCCACGCTGACACCATCGATCGCACCGTCCGCGCAATCGCACATGCGCGGTATATAGGAAACGTGCGCTCGGTCAAGTAGCCGCATCGCGTTGGTTTTCTCCATATTGATATCCTCCCTGCCTTGTCCGCGATTTCATTTATCCGATTTGTAGATAGGTGCAACCGAAGTATACGCCATACATACGAAGCCCCGAACGCATGCGTTCGGGGCTTTTTGCCGCGTATCAAATTTGCTGCGCGGCGTGCAGACCGTGAAACGACAAAAGGTCATATATATGTGCGGCTTTGATGTAGCAGTGCAGATCTCTTAACCGTACATCTTCCCCACAATAAAGTTGACCAACCTTTGAGGTAAAAACTTCGCGGCAACGTTGAACAGACGATATTTTTCCCCCACCACATAGAGCGGACGGGGATTCGCTTTCAACGCTGCCTTGACGATGCATTCGGCAACCTTGCTCGGCGGCATGCCGTTTTGCTCGTCCTTCTCCATGCTGGCCACCGCCCTGCGGATGCGTGCGCCATAGATCGCGCCGCCTTGCTCGTTTTTATCCCGCGCCGCAGTAAAACCGGTCTTGACATCCCCCGGCATAACGGCGCAGACGCGCACGCCATACGGCGCAACCTCCTGCCTCAGTCCCATACTGAGCAGGTTGATCGCCGCCTTGGAGGCTGAATAAAAGGCCTGAAACGGTATGGCGATGACGGCAGCAACCGAACTGACAAATACCAGACTGCCACGGCTTTCTCGCAGGTATGGCATCACGTGTTTGGCCATATAAAAGCTGCCGAAAAAATTGACTCCGAAAATGCGCGCCGCATCGACCGCCTCCGTCTCCTCGACGGCTCCCGAGATACCCATGCCAGCGTTACTGACCAGAATATCAATGCGTCCGGCTGCCTCCATGACCATCGCAATCGCCCTCACGACCGACTGCTCGTCGCTTACGTCACAATCGATATGTGTTATATGCGCACCGCCCTTGCCCGAGCGGCTCAGCTCAAAAACACGCAAGCCACGCCCGGCGAAAAGCTCAGCCGTGGCACCCCCGATACCGCCGCTGCCGCCGGTAACGACGGCGACCTTATGATTCAGTGAGTCCATATTTTTCAAACACACGGGCGATGGTATCGATCGCCTCGTCCATCACCTCAACGGTATGGCTGGCCATCAGGCTAGTGCGCAGCAGGCAGTCCTGCGGCGGTGTTGCCGGCGGCAACACCGGGTTGACATAGACACCTTCCCCGAAGAGCTCATTGCTCACGACAAGCGTTGTTTCCGCATCGGTCGTAAAGAGCGGGATAATCGGCGTCTCTGACATGCGGATCTTGACACCCCTTGCCTTGAGGCCCTGCCGCATATGCCGGCCGTTATCGGCAAGCCGCGTCACAAGCTCCGGCCGACTTCTCAGCACACGCAGCGCAGCCATTGCGCAAGCGCAGTTGGCCGGCGGGATCGAAGCCGAGAAAATAAAGGGGCGCGAGGTATGTTTGACATAGTCGACAACAGCTTCGTCGGCCGCCATGTATCCGCCCAGACTGGCAAGCGATTTCGAAAATGTACCCATGTAAATGTCGACCTGGTCCTCAAGGCCGAAATAGCTGGCCGTTCCGCGGCCGCCTTCGCCCAGCACGCCTAGCCCGTGTGCATCATCAACCATAACGCGCGCGCCATATTCCCGTGCGAGCGCGCAGATTTCAGGCAGCAGCGCAATGTCGCCGCCCATGCTGAATACGCCGTCGGTCACAATGAGCTTCCCTGCTTTTTCGGGGATTTCTGCCAGTTTGCGACGGAGATCATCCATGTCGCTGTGGCGATAGCGCACCATCTTGCCAAGGCTTAAACGGCAGGCATCATAGATGCTTGCGTGGTTTTCTTTGTCGCAGATCACGTAGTCACCCATACCGACAAGAGCGCTGATAATGCCTAAGTTGGCTTGAAAGCCGGTGGAAAAGACCATCGTCGCCGGTTTTCTTAAAAAATCCGCAAGCTCGTGCTCAAGCTCAAGATGCATATTAAGAGTGCCGTTTAAAAAGCGGGAGCCGGAGCAGCCGGAGCCGTACTTTTCAATCGCCTTCATGCCGGCCTCAATGACCTGGGGATCTACGGTCAGCCCTAAGTAGTTGTTCGAGCCAAGCATGATGCGGCGCTTGCCCTCCATCGTGACGACAATGTCCTGTCGTGACTCAAGGGCATGGAAGTAAGGATATATGCCCCTTTCTCTCACTTCGTTTACACGAGTATAGCTTGTACACTTCTCAAAAATATCCATACACTTCTTCTCCATCATTCCAACCCCGCATGGCAGGGCTGTAAATTTCCTTTTCCAGAAGCAGCTTCCGAAAAAGGGGGTTGCCAAACTGCACGCAAACGTCAAAGAATGCCCGAAGCACGAGCGGCCGCGCGGCGAATGCGCGTTTTGGTTAAGATTAGTATACCACCGCACTTGAAACTTTTAAAGCCCCAATTACGCCGAACCTTTATAAGCAAAACCGGGGGGGCTTTGCGGCGGTGATATGATCCCCATTGTGGGCAGCGAATTTGGGGAATGCTCTCTCCGGCAGAAATGACGAAATGCTTCTATGTGTATAACCTTATGTACGAAAAGTCCAACTCAGCAATTCCCATTGCTTGCCGTTCTCAACTTTTCGGCAAAAAATTTTTATCAAAGAGAAAAATTTACTATTTTATTTGGCGAGAGTATGGTAACATATTGTAAAAGGCTAATTAAAAAAACCTAAACTGTACAGATACAGGGAGATAACCATGAGCATTATAAATGTCGATGTTGCAAAATGTGTAGGCTGTAATGCGTGCATCAAATCTTGTCCCGCAAAAGATGCAAATATTGCTTCGTTTGATGAAAAGAAAGATATCGTTATTACCATTGATGATTCAAAATGTATTAAGTGCGGCTCCTGTATTCACGCGTGTTCGCATAATGCCCGATACTATGAGGATGATACCGCGGCATTTATTCATGATTTAGAGAAGGGCGAAAGTATACACGTTATTGTAGCACCTGCAATTCAAAATGCTTTTGACGGGTGCTATGAGCAGGTTTTACTTTGGCTAAGAGATAAAGGCGCAAAAGGTATCTATGACGTTTCGTTTGGCGCGGATATATGCACCTGGGCGCATATCAGAGCGTTGGAGAAAAATCCTGACGCTAAAATGATTTCGCAGCCCTGTGCCGCGATTGTAAATTACGCAATCAAGCAGCGCCCCGAGCTTGTGGAACATTTGTCACCCATCCATAGCCCGATGCTCTGCACCGCCATTTATCTGAAAAAATATAAGAATGTCAGCGGCAAAATTGCCGCGTTGTCGCCGTGTATCGCAAAAAAGGACGAGTTTGATGCAACCGGTGTGATCAGCTATAACGTAACGCTGAAGCATTTGCAGGATTATTTGGATTCGCATAAAATCAATGTCCGTTCCCTCAAATCAACCAGCAAGAAGATCTTTGACAGCGAAACAGGCGTCGACGGTGTCATTTATTCAAAGCCCGGTGGGTTAAAGGCGGATTTACTTGCCCACAATCCCAGCCTGAATGTCATCAACACAGAGGGCGTGAATCGGGTTTACGCGGAATTTGAAGAATATTTGGCAACGCCGAAAAATGTTCTTCCTCAGGTTTTAGATGCGCTCAACTGTGAATTTGGTTGCAACAGCGGCCCTGCCATAGGTGAAAAGTTCAAGCCGTTTCAAATCGGCAATATGATGTTTGAAAAAGAAACGGAAAGCCGAAAAAAGCGTCACAAACAAAAGAAGCTGGGGAAAGATGCTCAATTCTCTTACTTTGATAAACACTTAACCGCGGCCGATTTTATGCGTGTGTATAAAACAACGATGAAGCAAAAAGCATACCCGTCAAAGCAGGAAATCGAAACCGCTTACTTAACGCTCAGAAAAACCACCCAAACACAGCGCAACTTTAATTGTAACTCTTGTGGATTTCAAACCTGCAACGATATGGCAGTCGCGATAGCGAGAGGCATCAATCTTCCCGAGAACTGCCGCCAATATACCTTGGATACCGTCAAAGACGAACGCGAAGTGGTTGCGTCTGTCAACAGACAGGTGTTGAGCATGAACCAAGAGCTGATGACCGTATTCAAAGACTTGTCTGCGAACATCGAAAACGTCATCAAAGAAGCGATTAGCATCGGCGTCGAGAGCGAAAAAGGCACTCGCGAAATGGAAATCGTCAATGCTCAGATGGGAGAATTGCGCGATCTGAATCAAAGCATCATTGGAGTGATGGAAATCATAAACAGCTCCACGGCTGACTATCAGAAGATGACGCAGAGCGTTCAGAGTATCGCTGACACCATCAACCTGTTATCGCTCAACGCATCGGTTGAGGCAGCTCGTGCGGGTCAGGCTGGAAAGGGCTTTGCCGTGATTGCCGATCATATCCGCAGCTTATCCGATACTTCAAAAACTTCGGTCGTGGACGCACAGCTGAATGACGAACGTGTGGAGAGCGCGATTGCCCAGGTGAATAAAATCGTTAACGTATTTAAAAAACGGACAGAAGCGTTAATGGATGTAGTAAACGAGACGATTGGCAATGTGCAATCCACCTCGGAAAAGAGCCAGGTCATTATCTCCTCGGTAGAAGGTGTAAACGCCATGGCTGAACGCGTATACGAGATGATTGAGCAA
>MEFT01000111.1 GCA_001725215.1 Clostridium sp. SCN 57-10 | reverse complement strand
CCGCTGATGAACCGCCCCATTCCCATCTTTGCCGACGACTACGTGGAGATGGACTTCGGCACCGGCTGCGTGAAGGTGACGCCGTGCCACGACCCCAACGACTTCGAAATGGGCAAGCGGCATGACCTCGAATTCCTGCTCATCATGGACGAGGACGCGCGCATCAACGAAAACGGCGGCAAATACCACGGGCTTGACCGCATGTCGGCGCGCAAGGCCGTCCTCGCCGACCTTGAGGCGGGCGGATGGCTCGTCAAGACTGAGGACCACGCGCACAACGTGGGCAACTGCTACCGCTGCAGCACGACGGTGGAACCCATCACGAGCGACCAGTGGTTTGTGCGCATGGAGCCGCTCGCCGGCGAGGGGCTGCGCGTCGTGCGCGACGGAGAAATCAAGTTCGTGCCCGAGCGCTTCACCAAAACCTATACCAACTGGATGGAAAACGTGCACGACTGGTGCATTTCGCGCCAGCTGTGGTGGGGGCATCAGATCCCCGCCTATTACTGCGACGACTGCGGCGAAATGACCGTTTCGCGCGAGAAACCCGAAGCGTGCCCCAAGTGCGGAAGCCGCAACCTGCGGCAGGACGAAGACGTGCTCGACACTTGGTTCAGCTCGGCGCTCTGGCCGTTTTCCACGCTCGGCTGGCCCGAAGAGACGCCCGAGCTTGACTATTTCTACCCGACCGACGTGCTCGTGACCGGTTATGACATCATTTTCTTCTGGGTGGCGCGCATGATCTTCTCCGCCATGGAGCAGATGAAAGAGCGCCCGTTCAAGACGGTGTTCATCCACAGTCTGGTGCGCGACGCGCAGGGGCGTAAAATGTCAAAATCGCTCGGCAACGGCATCGACCCGCTGCAGATCATCGACGAATACGGCGCGGACGCGCTGCGCTTTACGCTTATCACGGGCAACAGCCCCGGAAACGACACCCGCTTCATGCAGGAGCGCGTGGAGGCGAGCCGCAACTTTGCAAATAAGATTTGGAATGCCTCGCGCTTTGTCATGATGAACCTGCAGACCAACGATCTCTCGCTGCCCGATGCGCTTGACCTTGAGGACAAATGGATCGTGTCGCGCTTTAACACACTGACGCGCGAGGTGACGGAAAACCTCGACCGCTTCGAGCTGGGCGTCGCCGCCGACAAGCTCTATTCCTTCATTTGGGACGAATACTGCGACTGGTATATCGAGCTGTGCAAAACCCGCCTGACGGGCGACGACGCAGAGGCTTCGCTGCGCGCACAGCGCGTGCTCGGCTGGGTGCTGTGCGGCGCGATGAAGCTGCTGCATCCGTTTATGCCGTTTCTCACCGAGCAGGTGTGGCAGGCGGTGAACGGCACGGAGGACTCCATCATGGTGTCCGCGTGGCCGACCTTTGACGCATCGCGCAGCTTCCCCGCCGCTGAGGAGGAAATGCGCCATATCATGGACGCCATCCGCGCCGTGCGCAACCGCCGCGCGGAGATGAACGTGCCCCCCTCCCGCAAGGCGGACATTCTCATCGTGACTGAAAAGCCCGATCTGTTTGCCGGCGCAGAGCCGTTTTTGCGCAAGCTTGCTTCGGCAAGCGTGGTGCATATCGCCGCGCAGGCACCTGCGGAAACGGGCGATATGGCGTCTATGGTGACCGACGCGGCGCGCCTTTTCATGCCGCTTTCCGACCTTGTCGACCTTGACGCCGAGCGCGAGCGTTTGACGCGCGAGCTGGCGCAGACTCTCTCGCACCTTGAAAAGGTGGAGAGCAAGCTGACGAATGAAAGCTTTATCGCCAAGGCACCCGAAAAAATCGTCGCGGCAGAGCGCGAAAAGGCCGACAAGCTGCGCGCCATGGCCGCAAAGCTGGAAGAAGCCATTGCTAAAATGGTATCATAGCGTCAGGCTTTTGAGAAAAGAGGAACTGCCATGACTTACGAGCAAGCGCTTGATTATATCCATTCCGCAACGCGGCTCGGCTCGCGGCTCGGGCTCGAGCGAATCCGCGAGCTGATGCGGCGGCTCGGCGACCCGCAGAAAAAGCTGCGCTTTGTGCACGTCGCGGGCACGAACGGCAAGGGGAGCACCGTCGCCATGACGGCGGCGGTCTTCCGCGCCGCGGGGCTTAAGACGGGCATGTATATCTCGCCCTTCGTCGTCGACTTCTGCGAGCGCATGCAGATCAACGGAGAAAACATCCCGCACGGTGAGCTGGCGCGCGCTGTTGAGGCGCTGGTGCCGACGCTTGAGCAGATGAAGGCGGAGGGCATGGAATGCACCGAGTTTGAAATCGTCACGGCGGCGGCGCTGTGGTGGTTTGCGGCGCAGCAATGCGACGTAGTGGCGTTTGAGGTCGGACTCGGCGGGCGGTTTGACGCGACCAATGTGATCGACGCGCCCGCCTGCTGCGCCATTGCGTCGATCTCGCTCGACCATACCGAGTTTTTGGGCGATACCACGGGCAAAATCGCGTTTGAAAAATGCGGCATTCTCAAAAAGGGCACCCGTCTTGCCGCCTATGCCGCCCTGCCGGACGACGCGCACGCACAGGTGCTAAAAAGCTGCGCCGAGCTGGTCATCACGCCTAACTTCCCCGACCTTGCGCAGCTGACGGTGCTCTCGTGCGGGGCGGGCGGCTCGGAAATCGTATATAAGGGCGCGCCCTATCGCATTTCGCTCGTCGGCGAGCATCAGATTATGAACGCGCTGACCGTTCTTTCGATTTTCGAGGAGCTGAACGCGGCGGGCTGGGGCATCGCGCACGAGCATATCGCGTTCGGCCTCGCGCATACGGGCTTCGGCGGCCGGCTGGAAACGGTGCGCGAGCACCCGCTCTGCATGATTGACGGCGCGCATAACCGCGACGCGGTCGACATGCTGTGCCGGGCGCTCGACGGCATTTACGCAAACCGCCGCATCATCTGCGTGATGGGCATGCTGCGCGATAAGGACTATGCCTACTGCATCGGCGAGGTTGCGAAGCGCGCACAGGTTTTCCTGGCTGCCCAGCCGGACAGCCCGCGTGCCCTCGATGCGGAAACGGCAGCCGCCTGCGCGCGGCAGGCGTGCCCCGAGGTGAAGGTGTGCGCCGACCCGTACCGCGCGGCCAAGTCTGCGCTTGTGCGCGCAACAGAAGGCGATTTAGTGCTTGCCTGCGGATCACTTTATATGATAGGTGAAGCGCGGCGTGCGTTCCTTGACACAAAGGACTAAAATCGGACAAGCCATATTCTGTAAAATAGACGTATCCTTCGGGATACGTCTGTTTTTTTGCGCGCATGGCGCGCTTATTTCGGATACAGGGGTGTTTACATGGAACTTCGCCATACAAACGACCGTGGCGCGCTGAACATCGCCGTCACGGGAGAGCTGGGGCACGCCGAGGCCATCGCGGCCATGGCGCGCATTACGGCTGCCATCGACGCAGCGCTGCCCGTTTCGGTAGCGCTTGACCTCTCCGGGCTGAGCTTTGCAGACAGCTCGGGCATCGCCGTGCTGCTGCGCGCGCAGCGGCAGTGCGAGGGAATCGGCGCCTCATTCGTCGTGCGCGGCACGCCGCCGCAGGCCATGCGCGTGTTTGACGCGGCGCGCCTTGGCCGCTTCGTCACATTTCAGCCTTAAAGGAGGCGCTACATATGAAAGAACAACGCAACGCGTTTACGCTGTCCTTCCCCAGTTTGGCGGTCAACGAAAGCTTCGCACGTGCGTCGTGCGCGGCGTTCATCGCGCAGCTTGACCCGACGCTCGATGAGCTGAACGACATCAAAACCGCCGTGTCAGAGGCGGTGACCAACTGTATCGTGCACGGCTACCGCGACGAAATCGGCGTGGTGCAGGTTTCCGTCAAGCTGCTGGCGCCTGCCACGGCAGAAATCGTCGTGCGTGACCGAGGCTGCGGCATCCCCGACATCAAGCAGGCGCGCGAGCCGATGTACACCACCGGCGGAGCAGAGCGGTCGGGCATGGGCTTTACCATTATGGAAAGCTTTATGGATGAGGTTGTCGTCAGGTCGCAGCCGGGGCGCGGCACGACGGTGCGCATGAAAAAGGCGCTGTCGCCCCGCCCGGGCAAACGGTCTGCGCAATGAGCACCGCCGTTTCGCCCTATGACCCCGCGTGCGACGAGCAGATGGTGCGCGACAACGCCGCCCTCATCTGGAGCGTTGTGCGGCGCTTTTTGGGGCGCGGTGTGGAGGCAGACGATCTGTATCAGCTTGGCTGCATCGGCTTCCTCAAGGCGTTGCGTGGCTTTGACCCGTCTTACGGCACGCAGCTTTCGACCTATGCCGTGCCGAAAATTGCGGGCGAGATCAAGCGCTTTCTCCGGGACGACGGCCTTGTGAAGGTGAGCCGCGGCATGAAGGAGCAGGGCGCGCGCATTACGCAGGCGCGCATCGCGCTCGAACGTGAGCTTGGTCGCGAGC
Source organism: Clostridium sp. SCN 57-10 (assembly GCA_001725215.1). Lineage (GTDB taxonomy): Bacteria > Bacillota > Clostridia > Oscillospirales > Butyricicoccaceae > SCN-57-10. The sequence continues at coordinate 1,360 of MEFT01000111.1, read as the reverse complement.
CGCGCCTGTCCGAGCTTTCGGCCGCGACGGGGCTTGACGTCGCGGAAATTGCCGCATGCGAACAGGCGGCGCTGCACGCCTTTTCGCTTGATACCGCGTTGACCGATGACGGATTCTCGCTTGCCGACGTGCTTGGCGAAAACAACGACGAGCAGATGGTTGAGCATCTGGCGCTGCGTGAGGCACTTGCCCAGCTGCCCGAGCTGATGCGCGCCGTGGTCGCGCTGCGCTATTTTCGCGATATGACGCAGCAAAAAACAGCGGCGCTTCTCGGCATTTCCCAGGTACAGGTATCGCGCCTTGAAAAACGCGCCATCAGCGAAATCCGGCGATACCTGACGTGAAAATAAAAATACTTTCCTACAAGGCCCGCCGAAAGGCGGGCTTTTTGCTCAATTTTATGCTTTTATAATTGTGCTCAATGATGAATTTATTGGCGGTTATTGCTACAATTTGAGATATGCTGTATGATGTTGGAATATAAATGGAAGCGTATGGCTTCCACCCGAATTATCACAACCGGATAAGGGAGGCGCACTGTGGTTTATTTGGCGCATGTTCATGCAGACGAGCAAACAGGGCAAAGAGAGCAAAGCATGGCAGAGCATTTGACCAATACAGCGAAGCAGGCGGCCGCTTTCGCGGAAGCGTTCTCGGCAGGTGAAGCGGGGTATCTGTGCGGTATCCTGCACGACATCGGTAAATATTCCGCGGCGTTTCAGCGCCGCATACGCGGCTCGGGCGAGCAGACCGACCATGCCACGGCGGGCGCGCAGACGGCTTTTTCGCAGTTTCGAAATCTCCCCGCCGCGTTTTGCATCGCGGGTCATCACGGAGGATTGCCCGACGGCGGCAGCAGCCGTGCCGGCGAGGGCGGCACGGCCACGCTGGCCGGCAGAATGAAAAAACAGGTCGACGATTGCGGCGCGTATCGAACCGAAATCAGCGTTCCGGCGGCAGATTTGCCGCGCGCGCTCGTCGCGGACGCGCGCAGCGCGTTTTTCTTCACACGAATGTTGTACTCCTGCCTGGTTGACGCCGATTATCTTGACACCGAGGCGTTTATGTCAAACGGAGCGGTGCGGCGCGGCGAAGCCGATCCGCTTTCAGAGCTGAGCGCGCGGCTCGACCGATATGTCGCCTCGTGGAAAAACGCGGAAAGCGACCTCAACCGAATGCGGGGCACCATTCTCCGCGCCTTGACGGATGCGGGCGCAAGCGCGCCGGGACTGTTCAGCCTGACGGTGCCGACGGGCGGCGGCAAAACGGTAAGCTCCGTGGCCTTTGCGCTGCGGCACGCGCTTGCGCACGGCCTGCGCCACGTGATTTACGGCATTCCATATACGAGCATCATCGAGCA
>MEFT01000110.1:13487-17802 GCA_001725215.1 Clostridium sp. SCN 57-10 | reverse complement strand
ACGCCGACAAGACGACCTATCTGTGGACGCTTCGCGATGACGTGAAGTTCAGCGACGGCCAGATTCTTGACGCCGACGACGTGATCTTCTCCTATTACGTATACGCAGACCCGACCTATACCGGCTCGACCAGCCTGTATTCTGTTCCCATCGTCGGCATGCAGAACTATCGCACCCAGACTTCGGACGAAGTCTATGCGAAGTTTGACAAAATGTTTGACGAAATATACAAGGCGGGCGAAAGCCACACATGGAGCGCTTCCGACGGCTGGAGTCAGGATCAGCAGACCTCTTTCTGGGCTATCATGAAGCAGGAATGGGTTAAGGATGTCCAGGCCATCGTCGACTACTGCGTCGCGAACTACAGCGCCGACGCGGAAACGGCTATCGGCATCAAGGCTGAGGATCTCGACACCGACGGCGAGAAAGTTGCCCTCGGCATGGCTATGTGGGGCTATGGCAAGTATGCCGACGGCGTGTTGACTGCGCCTTCCGGCAAGACCTTTGATCTGAAGGGCGGCACATTCCCCACCATCGAAGACTACTACGCCGAGACCTATGCCGCTTATAACGGCGATCCCATCGCTTACTTTGACACCGAAGCTGCCGACGATACGTCCGTCGTAGACGAGGCGCGCGGAACCTTTATCTCGACCGAAGGCCCGAAGGATCCTTCGCTGGGCGGCGCCGGTATCCCGAACATCGCCGGCATTAAAAAGATCAGCCAGACGCAGGTTGAAGTTACCGTTAAGGGCTTTGATGCCACGGCCATCTACTCGCTGGGCATCACCGTCGCCCCGCTGCACTATTACGGCGAGGAAAGCAAGTATGACTATGCCAACAATAAGTTCGGCTTCGACTTCAAAGATCTGAAGCACGTTTCTTCCCTTACCACCCAGCCGCTCGGCGCCGGCCCCTATAAATTCGTCAAGTACGAGAACAAGATCGTTTATTTCGAGGCGAACGAGTTCTACTATCGCGGCGTTCCCAAGACCCGTCTCCTGCAGTTTAAGGAAACGCTTGACCCCGATAAGATCTCCGGCGTGAAGACGGGTACCATCGACATCACAGACCCGTCGTTCAGCACCGCCGCCATCGATCAGGTTAAGAGCTACAACTCGAATGGCGAGCTTTCGGGCAACGTCATTGAGACCAACACGGTTGACAACCGCGGCTACGGCTATGTCGGCATGAACGCCGCAAAGATCAAGGTTGGCGAAGACCCCACGAGCGACGCGAGCCGCGCGCTGCGCACCGGTATGGCCACGCTGATCGCCGCCTACCGCGACCTGACGGTCGACAGCTATTACGGCGACCGCGCCACCGTCATCAACTACCCGATCTCGAACACCTCTTGGGCGGCTCCCCAGAAGAGCGACAGCGACTATAAGGTCGCCTTCTCGACCAAGCTGGATGGCACCCCCATCTATACCTCCGACATGACTCCTGAGCAGAAGTATGATGCAGCCCTCAAGGCCGCAATCGAATACTTCAAGGCTGCCGGCTATACGTTTGACGAGGCCAGCGGAAAGTTCACGGCGGCTCCCGCGGGCGCCAAGCTGCAGTATGAGCTGATCGTTCCGGGCGATGGCCAGGGAGACCACCCGTCCTTCATGCTGGCGACCAAGGTGAAGGAGTCCCTGCAGAAGATCGGTATGGACCTCATCATCAACGATCCGACGGCTTCCACCGTGTTGTGGGATAAGATCGACGCCGCGGAGCAGGAGATGTGGTGCGCCGCGTGGCAGGCAACGATCGACCCCGATATGTACCAGACTTATTACAGCACGAACATCGTCGGCCTGCCCGGCTCGACCGAATCGAACCACTATCACATCCAGGATAAGCAGCTCGACGAGCTCATCATGGCCGCCCGCAAGAGCGACGACCAGGCTTATCGCAAGGCTACCTACAAGGCCTGCCTCGACATCATCATCGACTGGGCCGTTGAAATTCCCATCTATCAGCGCCAGAACTGCGTCATCTTCAGCGCTGAGCGCATCAAGCTTGACACCATCACGCCCGACATCACCACCTTCTGGGGCTGGATGAACGATGTCGAACTGATCGAGATGCAATAACAGCAGCGAGCGAAAACCAACGCAAGCGGGGGCGGGTTATGCCCGCCCCCGCTCTTTCGTAGCAAACGTATATAGAATGGGGGATGACGCACTATGCGAAAATACATTGTCAAACGTTTGCTGTTATGTATCCTAATCTTATTTTTCGTATCTCTGATTATTTATTCGATCATGCGCAGTATCCCGACCTCTTATGTTGAATCAATCGCGCGCCAGCGCGCCACGCTGCCCGGCTCGAAAAGCTATTCCGAATGGCTTGCCCAGCTCAACGCCGTTTACAGGCTTGACCGCGGCATCATAGAAGGCTACTTCGGCTGGCTGGGCGACGCCTTGCGGGGCAACTTCGGCGACAGCTGGATTTATAACGTGCCGGTTACGGAGAAGTTCTCCCAGGTGATCTGGTATTCTTTCGCGCTGAGCTCGGCCGCTTTTATCCTCGAGCTGCTCATAGCCATTCCGCTCGGCATCATTGCGGCGCGCAAGCAGTACAGCAGAACTGACTATACAGTCACTGTGATTGCCTTGATCGGCATCTCACTTCCGACATTTTTCTTTGCCACCATCTTGAAACTGATTTTCTCCGTCAAGCTGGGCTGGCTTGACCTCTACGGCATGGTAGGCCGTTTTTATGACCAGCTCACGCCGTGGCAGCAGGTGCTGGATATGGCAAAGCACTATATCATGCCCATTATGACGCTCGTCATCGTCAGCATCGGCGGACTGATGCGCTATACGCGCACCAATATGCTTGAGGTGCTCAATGCAGACTATATCCGCACGGCGCGCGCCAAGGGTCTTTCCGAAAGCCGCGTGATCAATTATCACGCATTCCGCAACACGCTGATCCCCATCGTTACCATCGTAGGCGGTACGCTGCCCAGCCTGTTTTCCGGCACACTGATCACCGAGACCCTGTTCGGTATCAGCGGCATCGGAAAAACATCGTTTGACGCGATGGTTGCGGGCGATATCCCGTTTTCGATGTTCTTTATGGTATTTCTTGCCGTGCTGACGCTGTTGGGAACCTTGATCGCGGACATTCTCTATGCCGTGGTCGACCCGCGCGTCCGCGTGGCGTAAGGAGGGAAGAACATGGCAGACGAGAAAAACAAGCGCGTTGCGCTTGAAGAGCCGAAAGAAAATGGCTCGCAGCACGTCAGTAACTCCATCGCGCTCGACGACGAGCAGCGTATTAAGGTGCTTTCCCCGTCTATGCTGGTATTCAAACGCTTTATCCGCAACCGCCTTGCGATTACGGGTGCCGTTATCATTATTGCAATGTTTGTCTTTGCGTTTATTGGCGGATTGGTCATGCCATATGACGAGAGTCAGGTGTTCACCAAATTTGTCGGAATGGAAAAGGACTATGCCGGCGTGGCGGTCAACCAGGATCTGAAGTTCACCGTTGCGGAGGGATACAGCTTTGCCTCTATCGCGCAGTCTCAGTTTGTGTTGGCAAAAAACACGGGCAAAACAGAGTTCAAAGCGGGAGACATCACCTATAACCTTGAAAAGGTCAATGATGAACTCTATTTCGTCAATCAGCTTTCGGAAATTGCCAAGGTTTCTACCATTGGTAAGGCGGTTTCCATTACGCTCGGCACGAGCGCACCCACCGACGCCGCGTTCTCCGAAAGCCTGACACAGGCCGTTTTGGCGAAGAGCGCCGTGTTTGAAAGCAATGGCGCGCGTTATGCCCTTGTCTACGATCGAAAGACCGTACAGGTCTGTGTTCCCACTCCGGTAGCGTTTGCTTCGCCCAATATTTTTGACTTTGCCACACCGGAAGGCGATCTAGGCTTTGTGTTCCGTGAGAGCGCCGAGCGCGCACTGGTCGAGGGTGCAAATTCGTTCACGGTAAACGGGCAGAGCTTTACGTTGCGCCAGGAAGGCGATATGGCCGGCATTTACGATGCCGCGGGCAATGACTATGCCACGATCTCGCGTTATGTCATTCAGCCTACCTATAACGACGTATTCCTGACGCTTGAATTCAAGTCGGCAGTGCGCGAGGCGGTTGAGTCGAACAGCCCGAGCTTCACTTTCACCGGCGCGGACGGCAAGGCAAGCGAGCACAGCATCGAGCGCAAAAATAATCAGTGGCTTGTCAAATGGGTCGAGAGCAGACAGGTCATCGACGATTATGCCTCGCCCTCGGCCACGCATCCGCTGGGCACCGACGGCAACGGCATGGATCTGCTGACCCGCATCATGTACGGCGGACGTATTTCGCT
>MEFT01000110.1:0-13478 GCA_001725215.1 Clostridium sp. SCN 57-10 | reverse complement strand
TCGCTGATGATCGGCTTTATCGTCGTGTTCATCGAGACGATGCTTGGCGTCATTCTGGGCGGTGTGGCCGGCTATTTCGGCAAGTGGATCGACAACCTCATCATGCGTATCGTCGATATCTTCAACTGCATCCCGTCTACGCCGCTTATCATCATCCTGGGCGCCGTGATGGACGGCTTGCGCGTCGATCCCCAGATCCGTATGATTTATCTCATGCTCGTACTGGGCATCCTCGGCTGGCCGGGCGTTGCGCGTATGGTGCGCGGCCAGATTCTGTCGCTGCGTGAGCAGGAATTCATGGTAGCCACCGAGGCAACCGGACTTCCCGTCGAGCGCCGCATTTTCCGCCACCTCGTACCCAACGTCATTCCCCAGCTTGTCGTTATCTGCACGATGAGCCTCGGCGGCGTTATTCTGACGGAGTCTACGCTGTCGTTCCTCGGGCTTGGCGTCAAGTTCCCGTTTGCCTCGTGGGGCAACATCATCAACGCGGTCAGCAACGTGCATGTTATGACCAACTACTGGTTTGTCTGGATTCCGGCCGGTATGTGTATCCTCATTACCGTTCTTGGGTTCAACTTTATCGGCGATGGTCTGCGCGATGCGTTCGACCCCAAGATGAAGCGGTAAAGGGAGGACGAAAAGATGGCTATGAACAAAGATTCCAAGCGCAAGGTCAAAAACGTAAACTATCTTTCGGCAAAAGAGTCGCGCCGGATTTCGCGTGAAAACCGCAAGGCGACCGCCGTTTTTGAAAAGCGCAATAATCGCAAAAACGTGCCCGAGGCGGAGTACCTCACCAAAATGCGTGATCCCGGCAACGTCGTCGAGTTTGACGATCTGCACACCCATTTCTTTTCGGACAACGGCATTGTAAAAGCGGTAGACGGTGTCACCTTCGACGTGCCTGCCGGCAAGACCGTTGGCGTGGTCGGTGAGTCTGGCTGCGGCAAGAGCGTCACCAGCCTGTCGCTTATGCAGCTTGTGCAGCGCCCGCAGGGCCAGATCGTATCCGGCTCGATTCGGCTCAATCTGGGTGAGAAAGCGTATGACATTGCGAAAACGCCCGCGCTGTGCATGCAGGACATTCGCGGGAATTACATCTCGATGATCTTTCAGGAGCCGATGACCAGCCTCAACCCCGTATTCCGCATCGGAGCGCAGATCGATGAGGTCATTGAGCTACACCGTGACGGCGTGTTCGGCAACGAGACGAAAGACGCCGGAAATCGCCGTGACGAGAAAAAGCGCCTTGCAGCGTCGGTGCGCGCGCGCACCATCGAGATGCTTGATCTGGTCGGCATCGCGAACAGTGAGGGCGTGTACAAGATGTATCCGCATGAGCTGTCGGGCGGTATGCGCCAGCGCGTGATGATCGCCATGGCACTTGCATGCAATCCGCGCCTCATCATCGCAGATGAGCCGACGACTGCGCTCGACGTGACCATTCAGGCGCAGATTCTCGATCTGCTGCGCTCGCTGAAAGACAAAATCAATTCGAGCATCATGCTTATCACGCACGACCTCGGCGTCATCGCCGAAATGGCCGACTATGTTGTCGTCATGTACGCTGGACGCGTCGTCGAAAAAGGAACGGTACAGGAGGTGTTCGGCGATCCGAAGCATCCCTATACCATTGGCCTAATGGCATCAAAGCCGGTCGTGCACAAGCAGATTGAGCGTCTTTACAGCATCCCCGGAAAGGTGCCAAACCCCATCGAAATGCCAGACTACTGCTATTTCCGCGACCGCTGCGAGAAATGCGTCTCCGCGTGCGCGGGCAAATACCCCCCCGAGATTTACGTCTCGCCCACACATGTGGTATCTTGCTACCGGTATGAAAACCGGAAGGAGGTGAGCGCAGATGACTAAACGGGCGGATGCAGTGAGAATTGACAACAATTATCAGCCGATCGTTCACGACAAGCGCAACGTACTGGAGGTCAATCAGCTCAAAAAGTATTTCCCCATCAAGGACGGACTGTTCCAAACGACCATCGGCTACGTCAAAGCGGTGGACGGCATCAGCTTTAACATCGCGCGCGGCACGACGATGGGCCTGGTGGGTGAGTCGGGCTGCGGCAAGACAACAGCGGGCCGCACCATTCTTCGCCTGACCGAAAAGTCAGGTGGGCAGGTCCTCTTTAACGGACAGGAGGTTCACGATCTGGATAAAAAGGCGCTCCGAGCGATGCGCCCCAAAATGCAGATCATCTTCCAGGATCCGTATTCCAGCCTTTCCCCGCGCTTGCCCGTCGGCGAGATCATCGGCGAGGCGGTGCGCGAGCATAACATCGTTCCCCGTGATCGGTTTGACAGCTACATCACGCAGATCATGGAGAGCTGCGGCCTTCAGGCCTATCACAAAGACCGCTATCCTCACGAATTTTCGGGCGGCCAGCGCCAGCGCATCTGCATCGCGCGCGCCCTTGCGCTCAACCCTGAGTTCGTGGTGTGCGACGAGCCGGTTTCAGCGCTTGACGTATCGATTCAGGCGCAGATCATCAACCTGCTCGGCGATCTGCAGAAGCAGTATGGTTTGACCTATTTGTTCATTTCGCACGACTTGAGCGTCGTTGAGCACATTTCGGACACCATCGGGGTCATGTATCTCGGCAGCATGGTGGAATACGGCAACAAGCGCGATATCTTCGCGAATCCGCTTCATCCGTACACCGAGGCGCTGTTCTCCGCAATTCCGGTACCCGATCCCAATCATAAGATGAACCGCATTGTGCTGGCGGGCAGCATTCCCTCGCCCGCCAACCCGCCCTCGGGCTGTAAGTTCCACACGCGCTGTGCCTATTGCATGGACATATGCAAAACGGTGCCGCCCGAGCGGTATGAGATCGAGCCGGGGCACTTTGTGGTATGCCACAAGTATAATGAGGCAAAGGTGAACAAAGATGAAGCGGAGCAGGCAGTATGCTGATGACGATGGACGTGTCATTGCTGATATGAGTGGAATCGGCCGCCCCTCGCTGATGCGAGGGGGGGCGGTTTCTGCGGGTTCTCCTCGCGCGCGGGATGCAGACGCGCGCGAGGGCGCCCAGAAAAAACCGGAAGACGTGCCGACGGCGCGCGAGATGCGCAAGCTTATTGTGGGCGCTCTGGGCGCGACGATGCTCGTCGGAGCCGTGTTTCTGATCGGCGCGGCATTGTTCCTTCTCTTTTGCACACAGGTCTGGTTTCGCTGAGCAAAACCGTAAGACAAATAAGTTCGCCGGAGTGAGTACGGCGAAGCAAATAACACAAGACGGTGAGGCTGTAGCCCTCACCGTCTTGTGTTTATGTATTCACTTGCGTATAACTTGACCCACAGTGCGGGACGAACGCCACCGCTGTTATCGCCTGTGGAAGGGTGAATTGTATTGCTGCTGTAACGGAACGTGCCGTTGCCCTGAATGCCTATATTGCCGTCGCCGTGGATATACACGGCTCGTCTGTTGTCGCGCCCGGGCGAACGGAGCCACCACCACCATATATACCCGTCGAACCCCGCTCGGCGCTTTGCATTGTTGTCATCTTTCTTTTGAGTATTTGCACACGGCTTCCTCCGTGTCGAGCAGAAAGATGTAATCTTGTGTGTCTTCTCCACCCTTTGCGCCATACCAGGGATTGTCAGCGTTTTGATTCGCAACTGCCATGATTCTTAAGCGATTTTCTTCGCTGAACGAATCATAGAATGGGCCGTTCAGATAGGCACGCAGCTCGCAGTCGGCCCACGTCACATCCCCGGCGCGGTTATGGTAGGCGCGCTGTTCTATGATGGATTCGGTTATGATCAACGTAGCATCGCTTTGAGTGTCGAGCACGCACCATTCATACTTGTCAAATAAGATTTTGTCTCCTGCCCGCATAATTGCCTCCCGTTATCCTATCATTACCGTATTTATTCTTGATGATTATAGTTGTTTTGCGGCGGCATAGCGAAAGCCTTCTTTTACAGATGATTTCACACGCTTTGGCGCGAGACACGGAAAATCCGCCGGGGGCATGACTTCCCGGCGGATCGTTTGATCGATTGTGTTAACGTTAACGAAAGAACGCGTGCCCGCCAATCTGTGCATAGAAAGTGCGGTTTCGTCCTGCCCAGCAGGTAGTTGCGCTGCGTGCCGAGACAAAATAGAGGCAGTCCGGTGCGGTTTCATAACCTTCCAGTGCAAGACGGGCGGCAGCAAAGCACTCCGCAGTGGGGGTGCGATAAATCGTGCCGTTGGACGTCGGCGTAAACTGGACGCCGCTCGTGCGGTCAAAGATGACGTCGCGGATGGTTTTGGGGAACGCGGGATTCTCAACGCGGTTGAGCACCACGTTTGCAACGGCGACCTTGCCATCAAGCGGCTGGTTGCCCGACTCGGCATAAATGATACGCGCCAGCCAGAGCACGTCTTCCTCGTTGTAATATTTCTCCGCAGGAATAAGCGCGTCTCCGCCGCGCAGATAAACGGTCTGATCGGCGGCCGACCAATTGAGCGTACAGGTGAAAACCTTAGCCATAGCGCGCACAGGAACCATCACGGTGTCGTTGATCACGGAACAAGACGCGTCCATCATCCAGTTGCGGCGGTTGGCCCAAATGCTGCGGCTTCCGACCGAAAGCAGCATGGTCAGATCGTCACGCGTGATATAAACCGAGTTGCTTTCCGGCAGCCAGGTCACGGTGCAGCCCATGGCCTCTGCAAAGGCGCGTACGGGCACAAAAACCGATTGCCCGACGTAAACGGGGGCAACGGCAAGCTGCATCGCTGCATCGTTCAGCACGACGCGCGGCAGGGAGGTGGCGGGGGGCGGCGTCTCGGTTTCAGGGGGTGGGGTTTCGCTTTCTGCCGGCGTGGTCTCAACCTCCGCAGGCGTCGTTTCGATGACGGCAGGAGGAGTCGTGGTATCAACCTGCGGTAAGGAAACGGGCTCAGCCGGTATGACGACGGCCGTTTCAGGCGCGTCGGTCAACCCTTCGGCGAGCACCGAAATGGGGGTCAGAGCCGTCAGCAATAAGAGAACAGCGGCAAACCCCTTCTTGTATTTTAGCATAAGAGATGGGTCACTCCTTAATGTGGCGTGCAACTGTAACCGAATTGTCTTGTTTGTTACACTTTTGTAATCATGCAACCTAATCTTACCACACCGAGCGAAAATGTCAAGAAAAAAGAAGCGAAAACGGCTCAAAACAGCTGAATTTTGGATAGGATGCACAAAGAAATTGGCATATTTTCGCGCCCAAGTGGGGGAGAGAAGCTGTTTTTTTGCCGAAATAACCGCGCAGTGGGAAACGCGCGCCGCCGCCGCGCGTCGCGTGTTCAATGCGGTTCGAGGGGGAAAAAGCGTGCGGGGGAGGGGCATGATTTGTCGCCTTCCTTTCTAAGAGCAGCGTGCCGCTTGGCGTTCGTGAGGAGGCCTCGCATGCAGTTGCGCTGCGTGCGATATGTGGAGACGCAGCTGCTCAAAATGAACAAGCTTCTTTTTCAAATTTGCCCAAAAATTGTGAGATATATTCAAAATAAGAAAAAAGACGAAAAAACAGTTGCACGGCATACCGTTTTACTGTATCATGGCTAAGAAGAAAAAGAAGGAGGGTGTCCGCGTGAAGTTAAAAAAGACTTGTGTGCTCATCACGGGGCGAACCATTCTCTTCGGTGGCGCTTTTTAATTGGCATTTTCGTTTTGACGAAAGTGCCAATTTTTTTGCGCGCATAATGAATTAATAAACAGGAGGAACCCGCCATGTCCAAAAACAAGAAAGCCGCGAGCGGCGAGCCGATCTATGACGCGCGAACCCTGGGTATTCCCAAGATGATGCTTCTAGGACTGCAGCATATGTTTGCCATGTTCGGCGCAACCGTGCTCGTTCCCATCATCGTAAACTCTTATGGGTTACCGCTTTCCATCCAGACCACGCTTTTGTTTGCCGGTCTCGGCACACTGCTGTTCCACGTTTGCACCAAGCTAAAGGTTCCGGCCTTTCTCGGCTCATCTTTCGCCTTTTTGGGCGGCTTTGGCGCCGTCGCGGCGCTTGACACGGGCATCTATGCAGACATGACAGGCGCGGAGAAACTGCCGTATGCGCTGGGTGGAATCGTCGTTGCGGGCCTGCTCTATGTGGTGCTGGCGCTTGTCATCAAGGTGCTTGGCGTGCGCAAGGTCATGCGCTTCCTGCCCCCGGTCGTCACCGGCCCCATCATCATTCTTATCGGCCTTATTCTGGCGCCCACGGCAATCACCAACGCGGCGACCAACTGGTGGCTGGCGGCGCTTGCCGTTGCCGTCATCATATGCTGCAATATCTTCGGACGCGGCATGATCAAGATCATTCCCATTCTGCTCGGCGTTGCCATACCGTATATCACCGCGCTTTGCCTCGGGCTTGTCGAGTTTGGTGGTGTGCAGAGCGTCAACCTCGTCGGACTGCAGGACTTTGCAATTGCGAGGTTTGACCTTACCGCCATCCTCGTGATGGCGCCCATCGCGATTGCCGCCATTATGGAGCATGTGGGCGATATTTCCGCCATCTCGGCGACTTGCGGCAAAAACTTTGTTGAGGACCCCGGTCTGCATCGCACGCTGCTCGGCGACGGTCTGGCTACCAGCATCGCCGCGCTGTTCGGCGCGCCTGCCAATACGACCTACGGCGAGAATACGGGCGTGCTCGTGCTCTCACGCGTGTATGATCCCAAGGTCATCCGCCTTGCCGCTGTTTACGCCGTTGTGCTTTCGTTCAGCCCGAAGTTCGCGCAGGTCATTCTGTCGATTCCCAGCGCGATCATCGGCGGCGTCAGTTTCATACTCTACGGTATGATTTCCGCCGTCGGCGTGCGCAACATTGTGGAAAACCGCGTTGACTTTACCAAGTCGCGCAATCTTATCATCGCGGCCATTATTCTCGTTTCCGGCCTTGGCTTCAATAACTACGGTGGTTTGACGTTTACGATCGGCGGCGCGCACGTCACGCTGACGGGCCTTGCCATCGCAGCCATCCTCGGAATCGCGCTCAACGCGATTCTGCCCGGCAACGACTATCAATTCGGCGTCGATCCCTCGGCGGACGGCGCGGGCAATCTGGGGCAATATTAAGGCGCGGAAGAAAATAAAAAAGCGGCTCATGTGAGCCGCTTTTGCTTTTTGTTATTTTTCCGCAGAGGGACGAGCTTCGGTTTTGACGTCGCGGTAAGAGACGAGCGTGCATCCGCGCGCGGCGATCATCCCCTTCGTGCCCTCGGCGCTTTTGGAGGAATCGCCGCCGCCCGAGCAAAAGAACAGGGAGATCTGTTTTCCTGCAGGAAGCTGTGCGGCAATGGCGTTGAAGGCGGGTGCGGGGAAGTTTGCCCAGATGGGGCAGCCGATGACGATGTTGTCATACGCGTTTAGGTCGATGCCGAGCGGCTGCAGCTTAGAGGCGCGCCGCTGCATCGCATGAGGGCAGCCGGGGAAAAACGCGGAGAACAAGCCGCGTTTCTTTTGCTCGCGCACCTCGCACAGCTGCGCGCCGCTCTCGGTGGCAAGGCGCCGCGCTTCGGCGCGCGTCGCTCCGCCAAGGGTGTAGTACAGAATGATGGATGACATGGAATCCCTCCCGATCCAATGGCGTGCGTAAGCCAGCACGCCGCCGCAAAGCGGCAGATTTCTTACGTATACTCTATCACAAACGCCGACGAAGTACACGCATTTTTATGATAACCGACTTGGCGCAGTCAATGCCGATAAACGCATCAATTGATATGGAGAGGTATCGAAGCGGTCATAACGGGGCTGACTCGAAATCAGTTTGTGGGCAACCACACGAGGGTTCGAATCCCTCCCTCTCCGCCATGAGCCTGTTTGCGGCAACGCAGACAGGCTTTTTTCTTTTTACGCTTTCTGTTGGGTGCGGTTTTTGTTGACGTAAATAATAGAGGTGCTGCATTCTTGCCTGATGAGGCTTTGCCTTTGAGTAAGCATATCGGGGTAACAAAGGGGAACATGGGATGCCTCCTGCCACAGCCGGCGTAATATACCCTAAATGCCGTGAAAGCCTGCCCTTTGAGTGTAAAGGGCAGGCCTTGCTTAACCATTGGCAGCTGAATCGTGCCGGTCAAACGTAAACGTATAGGTTACGCTATCAATCCAGTGACGGGCTTGCCGTTTTTATGGTATATCCGACTGAGCTGCGGCACTGTCGTGTTGTGGCTGCTTCCGTGCGTTCAGCATCCGCTTAAAGTTGAATTAAAATGTAAAGAGAAATGCGCGCCTTGCGCATGAACTGCAACAGCATTGTCGTCAAACACCGGGTATCGCACTTCATTTTACAAAAAAATTGCTTTTTCTTTCGGGTAGAAAGACAGAATGGCTTTTTACCCATAATTGCCATCAAGCGGGAAAACAGACGGCGTGTCAAGGTCGGCACCGCAGAGCCGTTTATCTCGACCCTTGATGCGGCGACTGTTTTTGCTATTTGTTTGCAAATAATGCTTAATTATAGTATAAAGACCGTGTTTTCGTCTGGGTCATTGAAAAGAAGTTCTTTTCTGGTAACATCCCACGAAACAGTCTTAGGAGGTTCAAGAGATACCCCTTTCGCTTTTAATTCTTCATAAGTTTTGTTATGGCCATCACAATGGAATACTAAGCAAACTGATCCTTGACTACTTCTGGTATTACCCCATTTATTTTCGTCCCAAATACAGAAAACAGGCGCATTTTTAATAAAACCGAAACCAACGCCGTCATACTCGCTAACATCTCTGTACAGAACAGGAATACCAAGAATATCTTTGTAGAACGATACGAGTCTTTTGGGATCTTTCGATGAAATATTAATGCAACTGAAATTTTTAACCATTATGATTTAACCTCCAAACTATCAAGTAAATTATGCTATACTTGAATACTCTAGCAGAAGCGCTGTTTCTACCACAAAGCAGCGCTCCTTTGCGTGCTACAGGGTATTCCCGACCCGAGAAAGAAGGTTTACCATGTCCCATTATACAACATTCAAAGAATGATTGGAAATAGAAAATTGTTTGCACGAAAATCTTTCCTTCGGGGAGATTGCGGGGCGGCTCGGCAAAGACCGTTCTACCATTTCCAGAGAGATCAGGAAGTACGCTGTTGTTGAGAAATCGGGCTACGGCGCTGCCGCCTACAACGCCTGTGCTCACCGACCAAATTTGTACGAAAAGCCATGCATGCAAGGGTGGCTGCGGTCGAAAATCCGTTAAATATTGCAAGCGGTGCGGTCGATGCAATGGTTTTTGCCCGGATTTTGAGGAGCGGACCTGCATTATTCGCCTGAAACCGCCCTATGTCGGCAACGCTTGTGAGGAGCGAAACCGTTGTACTCTTGAAAAAACTCTATATAGTGCAATCACGGCACAAAAATTAGCAGACAGGAACATTTCCGAATCAAGGCGCGGCGTATTTGCCGCAGAATCGGAGCTTTCCGCACTGAACGAGTTGGTAACATCGTTGATTTTGCAAGGTCTATCTGTTCATCAAATCTACGTGAACGATGTAGACAGTCTGATGTGCAGCGAAAAAACCTTGTACAATTACATCGACAACGGATTTTTCGACGCCCGCAATATCGACCTTCCGCGAAAAGTGCGTTACCACCCGCGCAAGAAAAAGCACGAGTTCAAGGTGGATAAGGGCTGTTACATAGGAAGAAACTGTATGGATTATAAGAGGTTTCTATCCAAAACCCCAACGCCCATACGGTACAAATGGATTCGGTCATCGGTGCGGTCGGCGGGAAAGTGTTGCTGACAATACACTTGCCCGAAACGTCGTTTATGCTGGCGTTTCTGCCAAATACGAACACCTCTCAGTCCGTCATTGACGTTTTCGACCGCCTGTATATGACACTTGGGCGGGATTTATTCGAGAAATTGTTTCCGGGCATATTGACCGACAGGGGTAGCGAGTTTTCCAATCCGGCGGCTCTTAAAAATCTCCCGACGGTATCCGCAGAACCAACGTGTTCTTCTGCGACCCCAATTCAGCGTATCAAAAGGGTTCTCTTGAAGTCAACCACGAATTGATCCGCCGGATTCTGCCGAAAGGAACGACGTTTGATAATTTGGAACAAGCGGACATTGACCGGATGATGAACCACATTAATTCGTACAGGCGCAAGAAACTCGGGAACAAAACGCCTTATGAAGCCTTTGCGTTTTTCTACGGCGAAACGGCACTTCAAAAATTAGGCTGTGTAGCCGTGTGGTCCAATAACGTTATCATTACGCCGAAACTGTTGAAAAGATAATTAAAATCAAATTTTAATTTAAGGGGTCGGGATACCAAAAATTTTTGTTGCAACGTAACCTCTGTTCGCCATGCGGATTTTTGCTTGCGGCAGGGTATCTACTCTTGCGTTTCTTTTGCATATCGTGCAGTTCGATTTCATATGGTGCGTTTCACTTTCAAATCATGCATTTGACTTATCAATCTTGCACTCCGTTTACGATTGTTGCATTTAGTTTTTAAATGCGACACTTCGGTTTGCATTTGAGCTTCTTAAAGTTGAGGCGTGATATTAAGATAAATTATTTAACGTTAAACGTTAAATAATTATTGACTTTCGTTCCAAAACGTGCTATGATATGGTCAATTCGGAATGAAGGACTGAACGAGTATGAACGAAATACAGGAAAGAATCAAAAGAAGTAGCAGAATCATGGCAATTATCGTAAAAGTCTTATATATTTCTTTGATCATCGGCATGTGCGTACCTATTGCGATTGTGATTTGGGTTGCGAGCAATCCCGGCATGGATACGTTAAGCGTGGGTAAAATCAAGGTCCTGTCCATGCAGGGCCAGCTTCTATCATCTGCAAGTGATGTAATGGCTGAAATGTGCACCATCATCGTAGCTGGCATATTCCTGTTCTTTATACTGCTGACAGCATACAGGATGTTTCGATCAATTGCGGAGACTGTTCTGCCGTTTAGTATAGAAAACTCTGCTCGGCTTAAAAAGATTGGAATTAACTTAATGGTGTATTCGTTTGTGTTGCCGATCGCGAGGGCGGGGTTTTATGCCAGCTTCAGTTCAAACAAAGCGATTCAAACGACATTCGATATACCGTTTATTGTACTGGCGTTGGTTTTTATTTTCATTGCGCTGGTTTTTGATTACGGCGCGGAGTTACAGAGACAATCTGACGAAACGCTGTAGGGGGTGTTGCATGGCGATTATATTAAGATTGGATCGCGTCATGGCGGATAGAAAAATGTCGCTCAATGAGCTGGCGGAAAAGGTGGGCATTGCAAATGTAAACCTTTCTAAAATCAAAACCGGGAAAATAAGCGCGATTCGGTTTTCCACGCTGGAGGCGATTTGCAAGGCACTGAATTGCCAGCCGGGAGATATCTTGGAATACAAGCAGGAAGATGAAGCATAGCACTTGCTTTACCGCTTTCTGACACAAAAAATGGCGGACACCGTTCTGTGTGTCCGCCATTTTTGATTGCCATGGTGTGTGTAAAGGGGCAGCGGCCGCGAAGCGGCGTCCCGAGGTAATGGGGCGGCAAAGGTGCCATTTTATTTAAATAGTTTGAGCTTGGTGAAAACAAGCGTTGCGCCTATGCTTAGACCGGCAGCCATGCCGATGATGATCCAAAATCCCCATGGGCTTTGGGCAAACGGCATTCCAGCTGCGTTTACGTTCATTCCATACGCGCTGAAAATCATGGTGGGAATCGCCATGACGATCGTGACAATGGCCAGAACCTTCATGACGATGTTTAAGTTGTTGGAGATAACAGAAGCGAACGCGTCCATCATACCGCTGAGAATGCCGCTGTAGATGTTGGTCATTTCAATGGCCTGTTTGTTTTCGACGATTACATCCTCCAGCAGCTCGGCATCCTCGGGATATTTTTTGATCAGCTCGGTACGAAGCAGCTTCTCCAGTACGGCTTCGTTCGAGCGCAGCGCCGTCGTGAAATAAACAAGGCTCTTTTCAAGCTTCAGCAGCTCAATGAGCTCGCGGTTTTGGGTGGATTTGTGAAGCTGCGTTTCCACCTCGTCGCTTTTCCGGTCTATATTACGCAGGTACTGCAGATACAGAGTATCGATCTGATAGAGGAATTGAAGAATGAAGCGGGACTTCATCTGTGTGCGGAAATCGCGCACCTTGCCATGCTCAAATGCGCGCATCACAGGCGAGTCTTCGCTGCACACTGTGATGATAGCGTCTTGAACCATGAGGATGGAGAGAGGGAGGGTGCTGTACAGCTCCATTTTGCTTTTTTCCTCGATGGTGGGGATGTTGACCAAAACCATCGTATACCCGGCATCCACATCAATGCGCGAACGTTCGTCTTTGTCGAGCGATGCGCGCAAAATGTCCATATCCAGAGCATAATGCGTGGAGATGTCGTTCAGTTCCTGTTCGGTGGGCGCGACCAGCGAGACCCAGCAGCCGCTTTGCGGCGCGGCGCGCTCACATAGCTTTTCATTTTCTGTAACATAGTATCGAAGCATATTAAACCAGCCTTTCATAGCACCACACCATGAAAGGCGTGGTGCTATCTTATTTGTTTTGTGTTGTTACGCGAGTGACTTTGCGTACTTCGTTCCGGGTCCACGTGATTACGTCCTTTCTGTGTAAGCTTTTCCATGGGACAAGCGCTTTATCAACCTTACCGACGCTGTGGGCGTGCGATTGGAGCGGACTGTTTCGCAGCGCATATAAAACGGCACACCTGCGGAACAAGAAACTGTCCCACAGATGTGCATAAAATGCAATCTGCTGCCGCCCGCAAAGCGGCCCGGCCCTACGCCTTTTGAGGCATCGCCTGCTCAGTTTTACTGTTGATATTGCATTCTCCTTGGAATGTCATGCAGTGCAAAGAGATATACCAATTATATGAGCACAGAGAAGAGCTGTCAACTGAATTTGCAAGATTTGAGGCCGAAGGCTTCAATATTTTTCGTAGAGGCATCTTATTTTCGCTCTCCGCAAAATCGTTGCGGGGAATGGGCCGGTGGCTCTGCTGCGGTCGCATTATTTTTGTATAGTATTGACTTTTGAAGGGGGATGCATTATAGTAAATATATCGGCAAACGATATATCGGAAGCCGACATTGAAGGGGTGGTTTACATGGCGGAAACCGGGGCGCTGACCGAAGCGGTTTATTATATTCTGCTCTCACTGCTTACACCGATGCATGGATACGGCATCATGCAGAATATTGAGGGGCTTTCGGGCGGAAGGGTACGGCTTGCGGCGGGCACACTTTACGGAGCGCTCAACACAATGCTGGAACGCGGATGGATCGACGCGCTGCCCGGCGAGCGCGACAGCCGCAAAAAAGAGTATCATATCACCGATTTGGGCAAGGCGGCGCTGCACGGGGAAGTAATACGCCTCATCGAGCTGCTGGAAAACGGGAGACGCGTGCTGGGAGGGCTGGAGAAATGAGAACAACGCGGCACAAATGGTTTTGGGCATGGAATTTTGATCGTGAAGAAGCATGGCTGAACGAAATGGCGGCG
>MEFT01000109.1 GCA_001725215.1 Clostridium sp. SCN 57-10 | reverse complement strand
CGCGGCGACGGTTTTGCCGTCATCGTTGAGGCGCATGTAAAACGACTTGATTTCACGCGGATAGTCGGTAACAAACACCGGCTTCTGGAAGACCGTTTCGGCAAGATAGCGCTCGTGCTCGGTCTGCAGATCGGTGCCCCACTCGACTTTATACTCGAATTTATCGTTGTTCTTCTTAAGGATCTCGACCGCTTCCGTATAGGTGACGTGCGCGAAACGCTCTTCAAACGCGATGGCGTTGAGGCGCGCGAGCAGCGTCGTATCGACAAATTTGTTGAGGAACTCCATCTCGTCGGAGCATGACTCAAGTACATAGCGGATAATATACTTGATCATCGACTCGGCAAGCTCCATATCGTCCTGCAGGTCGGCAAACGCGATCTCCGGCTCGATCATCCAGAACTCCGCGGCATGCTTCGTGGTGTTCGACTTTTCGGCGCGGAACGTGGGGCCGAACGTGTACGTCTTTCCGAAGGCGAGCGCAAACACCTCCGCCTCGAGCTGGCCGGAGACGGTGAGATTGGTGCTCTTTTCAAAGAAGTCCTGCGAGAAGTCGACCTCGCCCTGCTCGGTGCGCGGCGGGTTTCCAGCGTCGAGTGTCGTCACACGGAACATGGCGCCCGCGCCCTCCGCGTCGCTGCCCGTCACGATAGGCGTGTGCGCATAGACAAAGCCGCGTTCGTTAAAAAAGCGGTGAATGGCAAACGCTGTGGCAGAGCGGACGCGAAATGCCGCACTGAACAGGTTGGTGCGCGGACGGAGGTGCTGCTGCGTACGCAGATACTCGAGCGAGTGCCGCTTCTTCTGCAGCGGATAATCGCTCGGGCATTCGCCCTCCACCACAATGGTTTCCGCCTTCAGCTCAACGGGCTGCTGCGGGTTTGGCGACGCAACAACGACGCCCGTCACACGCAGCGCCGTGCCAACGTTCATTCGCGCGGCAAGCGCATAGCTTTCATGCGAGGCGTCGACCACAATCTGCATGTTTTTGACCACCGAGCCATCATTCAGCTCGATAAACGCGCACGCCTTGACATCGCGCGCGGTGCGCACCCATCCGTTGAGAGCGATCGTCTTTCCGATATAGACGTCGGGCGCGTGAAGAATCTCGCGAACCGTTTTGAGCTCCATAGGAGTCGTTCCTCCGTTGTTGATAAAATTATTTTTGCATTTCGCGCAGCGCGCGGGCAATCTGATCGGGGCACGAGGTTTGCTTATCACCGCAGCGCAGGCCGGACATGCGCTGTGCGGCGTCTTCCACGTCCATGCCCTGTAGCAGGGACGCAATGCCTTTGAGGTTTCCGTCACATCCGCCGACCACGGAAATGCGGTCAATTTTGCCGTCGCTTACCGTAATTTCATATTGCCGGGAGCAAACGCCGGTGGGGATAAAGGTTTTCGTTTGGGTCATGCCTGTTCTCCTGTAAAATAAAGTATTTCGTGCGGAATACGATAGTTTCTCCTCCTAATTTAACATATATGTCCGTGTTTGTCTACCAGAAGGCACTAAATTACAAATCCCCGCACGGCATGATCCGTGCGGGGATGAAATTAGTTGAGATATGCTTTCATGCCGTCGATCACCGCATCGATATCGTCGCGGTTCACACCATGATTTGTCACGAAGCGGAACTCCCCGGCTTCCTCCCCGCTGATCTTAATGCCCTTTTTGAGCAAATACGCAGGCATCTCGTCGCGCATCTTTTGCGGCGCTTCGAGCCGGAAGAAAACCATGTTGATCTGCACCGCCTCACGATCGAGCGACACACCGGGCACCTCGAGCAGGCGGTCAGCCATATAGCGGGCGTTTTCGTGATCTTCCGCAAGGCGGGCGGGCATATCGCGCAGCGCAATGATGCCGGCCGCAGCCAAAAAGCCTGCCTGGCGCATGCCACCGCCCAGCATTTTGCGGTAGCGGCGTGCCTGCTCGATAAAGTCGCGGGGGCCGGCCAGCATACTGCCGACAGGCGCGCAAAGCCCCTTGGACAGGCAGCACTGCACGGTATCGACATGGCACGTCAGTTCGCGCACCTCGACGCCAAGCGCGACAGCGGCATTAAAAAGGCGCGCGCCGTCAAGGTGCACGGGCAGTTTGTGTTTCTTGGCTACTTTGTGCACCGCCTCCATCACATGAGTCGGTACGACGCGTCCGTTTGCCAGTGCATTTTCCACGCAGATCAGCGTGGTGTGCGGCTCGTGAATATCGTCGGGCCGGATGGCGCGCTCGATGCGCTCCGGCTCGGGGATGCCGTTATGGTATTCGATGGCGCGCAGGTTGACGCCCGACAGCACCGCCGCCGCGCCGACCTCGTGCATGAAGATATGCGATTCCGCGCCGACGATAATCTCATCGCCGCGCGAGGTATGCGTCATAATGGCAAGCTGATTTCCCATCGTGCCCGATGGCACGAACATGGCGGCTTCCTTGCCAAACGTCTTGGCCGCAAGCTTTTCAAGCTCGTTGATGGTTGGGTCGTCGGCGTACACATCGTCGCCCACTTCCGCATGAAGCATCGCGTCGCGCATGGCCTGGGTCTGCTGTGTCACGGTATCGCTGCGCAGATCGATCAGTTTCATATCGCATCCCGTCCTTTTTATCCGAATCTTCCCACGCGCTGCGCACATAGGAAAGCAGGCGTCGTCCGCAGTCATCGCGCATCCGCCCACCTGAATATATCTATTGTAGCACACGGTATTTTTTTTGTAAATATGAGCGGTTGACTTTGAGGAATCATCATTATATGATGATTAAGTAAGCAACCGCTGCCGAATCGGAGGAACCAATATGAATGAACGAGACCTGCTCAGGCAGATCATCGAAAGCTGTGACGATGCGCTGAAGGAATCCTTTCTGCGGCGCATGGACCTCTCCCTGCGCGTTGCGCGCGCAAATCTGGAACGCAAGCTACCGATTTACGACGCCGCGGCAGATCAGGCCGCGCTGCGCTATATTTGCGACGGTCTTTCCCCCGAGCTTACGCGTTCTGCGCAGGTTTTGTGGAAAACGCTGCTGCGCATGAGCCGCGGCCGCCAATACCGCTTTTTTATCGAAAATGATCCTGACCTGAAGCTCGCACATGAAAGCGATCTTGTACCCGCGCTCGGAGAAGGTACGTTGGCCTGCATCGAGGACGCGGCTGTGCTCGTTTCTTCCACGCTCCACCGCGAGGTCGAGATATGCCATTCGATCGCGGCGGCGCTGACAAGCGTCGAAAAAGGTAAGACGGCGTTTGCCGCGCTTACCGTGGAAAGCCTGTACGAAACCGAATGGCTTTACAGCATGATCGCTCAACGCCCCCTCTATGTCAACGCCATCCGCCGAACCAAGGAGGGGCCGCTTATCGTTCTGCTGTCGCGCACCCTTGCCACACCCGGCTATGTAGACCCCGTGGTCTCGATCGCATTTATCATTCCTTCGGAACACGGTACGCTTGCACAGGCGATCTCGGTGCTCTCTGACCACCGGCTTAACATCGAATTCTTACAGTTTAAAAAATGCTCTTATGAAGACATAGAAGATGCGTGTCTTGTCGTGATCGATCTGTCGGGTGACATCGCCTCGGTCGATGTGCGCTCGTCGCTGTTCCAGCTTGCCACCGAGCTTCCTTTCTTCCGCGTAGTCGGCTTCCGCGAAAGCGTTGACGTATGATAGCCGCGCGAAAGGAGCTTGCTTTATGAACATCTCTTTGGAAACCGAGAGGCTGACGCTGCGCCCCTTCCGCGAGGAGGACGCCGCCGATGTGTTCGCCTATGCGCAGGATCCGGTCGTCGGCCCCGCCGCTGGGTGGCGTCCTCATACCTCGCAGGCTGAGTCGCTGGAAATCATACGCATGTTTATCAAAGACGGCGACGTACTCGCTGTTGTTGAACGGGAGAGCGGCAAGGTCATCGGCTCTGTGGGGCTGCACGTCGACCGTACACGAGATGATGCGCGCTCGCGTATGCTCGGCTATACCCTCGGCCGTCCGTGGTGGGGAAACGGTTACGGCACTGAACTGTCGCACGCCGTACTTGCGCACGCCTTCGGCTCCATGGGGCTTGAAATGGTCACCGTCTGCCACGCCCCCGTCAACGAGCGTTCGCGCCGCGTGATTGAAAAATGCGGTTTTCGGTACGAGGGGCGTATGCGCCGCTCTGCGCGTGGTGTGGACGGCACGCTGCACGACCGCTGCTGGTATTCCCTGCTCGCCGACGAATGGCGCGAGCATGTGGCTCGGCGCTTAAACGATACGACGATGAGCGAGCGAATTGAAGGCGAAAAGATTATTTTACGCAGACCGATTGAAAGCGACGCGGCATTTTTCGCCCGCTGGTACAACGAGCCGGACGTTATGGCAAAGTGCGGCTTTACCGAGCGCACCACCCCTGAGGAAGAAATCTCCGCCATCCGCCGGTGTGCGGCCAATGAGGATCGGGATTGGTACACGATCACCACTCGAGACGGCCGAATTTTAGGCGAAGCCGGCTTACTTCGCATGTTTCCCGCATGGCGCTGCACCGATCTCTCCTTAATCATTCCCGATCCCGAGGATCGCGGAAAGGGATACGGTACGGAAGCGATGATGCTGATGCTGGACCGTGCGTTTCGGCATTGGAACTTTCACCGTGTTTCCATTGGCGTGGTGGGCTTCAATGCACCCGCGCTCCGTTTTTATCAAAAAATGGGCTTTAAGCAGGAAGGCCTTCAGGAGCAGGGCTACTTTTGCAACCATGAGTTTAGCGATTTTATCATGATGCGCATGCTAAAATATGAATTTGCACCCGAAGATGTGGGCACACCTCCGAACAATTGAGCACATCAAAAGCGGCGACCACATAATGACTGTGGTCGCCGCTTTAAAATATCCTCCTAGACAGGGTCATTTGCACGCGTTATTTATACAGCTGCTTCCGTGTCGTCGTCCTGCCAGCCCTTGCACACATCGACCCACGCGGCGGCGCGGCTGCAGACAAACAGCTCGTCGCACGTCATCTCGACGGCTGAAGCGGCGCTGCCTGCCGCGGGGAAAACGGTATCAAATCGTCGGAGCGACTCGTCGAGATACACCGTAACATTTTCGCTTGCTAGTGCAAATGGGCAAACGCCGCCGATGGCATGCCCCGTGAAGGCGAGCACCTCTTCGGGTGAGAGCATTTTCGCCTTACAGCCGAATTGCTTTTTATATTTGGCATTATCGACCTTGGCGTCTCCCGCCGCAACGACGATTATGCAGCTGCCATCAGTGCTTAAAAACGTGAGCGACTTTGCGATGCGCGCGGGAATAACCCCCACGGCGAGCGCCGCAAGTTCCACCGTCGCGCTTGACACCTCAAATTCGCGCACCGCGCTCTCTTTTCCATACTGGCTGAGATATTGCTTTACCGTTTGAACCGACATAACTTCCTCCCGAGGTTTTCCACCATTATACCCCTTATTTCCCGGGAAAGCAACCGCGCGAGATCGCGCCGTGCGGGCAGGCGGACGCGCACGCACCACAGCGGATGCACGCCGATGCGTTCGCGTTGACGCGCGGATCAATGTTCAGCTTGCACGCGCCTGCGCACGCGCCGCAGTCGGTGCATTTCGCGCCGTCGAGCGTGTAACGGTAAATGGAAACGGAATTGAACATACCGTAAATGGTGCCGAGCGGACAGAGATAGCGGCAAAACGGACGATATACCGCAACGGAAAGGAGCAGCAACACAACAAGCAGCGCCAGCTTCCATGCAAACAGCCAGCCTGCCGCGGCGCGCAGTCTCTCGTTCGCGGCGACGAGCGGCACACCGCCGAACAGCGTGCCCGCCCCGCCACATCGAGCACGATCAGCGGCAGTAGCACGACGAACACGGCGAGCATGACCCAGCGTAGGTGGCGCAGCAGGCGGTCGCCGGGCAGCGCGGCGTGTTTTTTCATAAACGGCAGCTTGTGCAGCAGATCCTGCACAAGCCCGAAGGGGCACAGCCATCCGCATACAAAGCGTCCGCAAAATGCGCCGACCGCCGTGAGAAACCCGATGATGTAAAGCGAGAAAAAAAATTCACGGCTGCCGATGACGGCTTGCAGCGCGCCGATGGGGCACGAGCCGAGCGCGCCGGGACAGGAATAACAGTTGAGTCCCGGTACGCACACCGCCTTGCTCGCGCCTTTATAGATTCTGCCGCTTAAAAAGCCTGCAATGTAGCCGTTGGTCAGCGCAAAAAACGCGGCCTGCACGGCATGACGGCGTCTCTCATGATTCTTTCTACCCAATTCCGATGCACTCCAGACACAGATGAATTGCCTTGCGCAGCACAATGGCCCCTTCGCCGCGCAGTACGCCCGCCGCCATCATCACAAACGAAGCATAATTGCCGTAATACCGTACCATGCGCTTGGTTTCTTCGAGCAAATAAGTGTCGATGGGATAACCGCGACCCAGCTGTGTGCTGTGGTTAGGCCAGCTCGGCCCCTCGGGCTGCAGGTAAATCCCCACCAGATCGGCTGCCTTGAAAGCCGCTTCGGGCGGACAATAGGAATGAAAACGCATGTGGTTCAGCCCATAGGTTTTACAAATCCTGAACACCCGTTCCCACGAAGCTACATCCATCGGAGGATAACCCGTGAGCGGGAAAAGTGCGTTTTCAACCGTACCCCGCATCAGCGTTTTACGCCCGTTGACATAAATCCACTTTCCCTCGATGGCGATCTCGCGCATCCCGAACTGAGTCTGCGTAGTGTCGGCCCCCGAAGCACTGGTTACCACCGCCTGCAAACGATACAGCGCCGGATCG
>MEFT01000108.1 GCA_001725215.1 Clostridium sp. SCN 57-10 | reverse complement strand
CGATGCGCACGATGGCGTCTTCCACCTCGTTCGCCGCGACGAGCATCAGGTCTGCTAGCTCGTCGATGACGATGACGATCTGCGGCAGCTTTTCGCCCTCGCCGCGCTCCTCGATGATTTTGTTATAGTCGGCAAGGTTGCGCGCCTGCACCTCGGAAAACAGCTTATAGCGCTTCATCATCTCGCTGACCGCCCAGTTGAGCGCGCCCGCCGCTTTTTTCGGGTCGGTGACGACGGGGATGAGCAGGTGCGGGATGCCGTTATACACGCCGAGCTCGATCATTTTCGGGTCGACCATGATAAGGCGCACCTCTTCGGGCGTCGCCTTATAGACCAGGCTGATCAAAATGGAATTGATGCACACCGATTTTCCCGAGCCTGTGGTACCCGCGATCAGCATGTGCGGCATCGACGCGATATCGCCTACCACGACCTCGCCCGCAATGTCTTTGCCGACGGCGAAGCAGATTTTCGATTTATGCTCGCGGAACTTCTTGCTGTCAATGATGTCGCGTATCGTCACCATTTCCTGCTTGTCGTTTGGCACCTCAATGCCGACGGCCTGCTTGTCCGGTATGGTGGAAATGCGTACGTTGGCCGCGCCGAGCGCCAGTGCGATGTCGTCTGACAGGCTGCCGACGCGTGCCAGCTTGACGCCACGCGAAAGCTGCAGCTCATAGCGCGTCACCGTCGGCCCACGCGTAACGCTGACGACGTTTGATTCGATGCCAAAGCTTTGCAGCGTGTCGCGCAGCCGCTCGGCATACCGCCCAATTTCCTCCGAGGCGTCCTCAGGAGCCGCGGCGCCGGGGCGCAGCAGGTTGATAGGCGGATAAAAATAGCGGTCGGCTTCCTCTGCCTCGCGCAGGGCCTGATCGATCTGGCGCACCATCTCATCCTGCTCCGCGGCATCGGGCACTTCGGATGCAGACGGCGCAAGCTCTTCTACGCGCACGGCGACGGCGGGCTCGGGCATATCATTTGCTACAGCCACCTCGGGCGATACGGCTTTCTTGCCGCGCAGCACCTCTGCCGGTGTGAGAACGCTGGGCGGTGCAATCTGATCCGTCTCCTGCGACGCGACTTCGGTCGCCTTTGGAACGATTTTTTCGGCACGCTTGGGTTTTACCGGCGTTGCTTCATCAAGAGGAATATCAACGCGGCTGCGCACCTGAGGTTTTTTGTGTAACGGCATTTCAAACAGCGGCGGGGAGTTTTCGTCCTCCTCCGGCGGGCTTCATGCGAGATGCCATGGCTCGCAGACTGGTATGGAAGCCAACGGTCACGCAAGCCACAAGCGCAAGCACGCAAAAGACAATCGCCCCAATCTGCGACAGCGCAGCACGCAGCAAGACGGCAAAGCCGCCCGCAAGCAGCCCGCCGCCCGTTCCCATACGTCCCGCGCTCATCAGCGCGCCGCACGCCGCCCAAAAGCCTGTGGGCGCATCGCCCACGCTTTGCAGCAGCTCACTGATCGACCCCATCCACACGGGTAGCAGCATGATGCACGCCACACGCAGGCGTGCCTTGCCGCGCCGTTTGACGATGAGCAGAATGCCCGCCGCCGTGAGCGCGAACGGCATGAGATAAATGCCGTATCCGATCATAGATCCGACTACGACACGATACCAATCAATAAAAAATCCCTTGACGTTGAAAAAGGAAAGAAACGCGACAAACGCCAAAAAAAGCGTGACGCCCGCCCATACCTCGCGCCGGATGAGCACATCAGGCGTGGGAGCGGCCTTTTTCGCGGCCTGTTTCTTTGCCGGCGGCTTTTTGGCAGCCGGTTTCTTTTGCTGTGCCAATTAGGTCACTCCTTTGCTGCGCAGCATTTGCTTTATTTCATCAAGCTGAGTACGATGCTCAGCACACCGACACAAGCGCAGTAAATCGAAAAATACTTGAAGCTGTTGCGCTTAACAAGCAGCTTGACAAGCGCGATGGCGCAATAGCCCGAAATGGCAGCTGCGAAAAAGCCGACGACGATGGGCAAAAACGCCTCTCCGCCGCTCGCAAGCACATCGGGAAGCTTAAATACCGTCGCGCCGAGCACGGCGGGGATGGAAAGCAAAAATGCGAAGCGCACAGCGAAATCGCGGTCAAACTTGGCAAACAGACCGCCGCACATTGTCGCGCCCGAGCGCGATACGCCGGGGAACACGGCAAGTAGCTGCATCAAGCCGACGAGGAGCGCGTCCTTCACCGATGCGTCGCGCGCGGTTTTTTTGCCGCCGCCCAGACGGTCGGCGAAAAAGAGCAGAATGGCGGTAAAAATAAGCGCGCAGCCGATGAGCAGCGGGCTCTGGAACATCGCCTCGATTTTGCTTTCGAGCAGCGCGGCCACGACGAGCGGCAGCGTTGCAACGATCAGCAGAACGAGCATGCGCCTCCCGGGATGCCCTTTGATATGAAACTTATCGACGATGAGCCCGATAAGGCTGCGCACCAGTTCCACGATGTCGTCCCAAAAGGCGATGATGACGGCGAACAGCGTTCCAAGGTGCAAAATGATATCAAATGCAATATGGTTTGCCGTATACTGTTCAATTTTAAACAGATTTTGCATCAAAGCCAAATGCCCCGATGACGAGATGGGCAGAAATTCCGTTAATCCCTGCACGATGCCGAGCAGAAAAGCGATCCAAACGGGCATACTATTTTCCTCCTAAACGATTGGTATAAGCTAGTACTTTGCGCACGGCATAAACCGAAAATAGGCCGCACAGCGCACCGATCACAGCGCCCGCAATGACGTCCGACAGGAAGTGAACGGTAAGGTATAGGCGCGAAAGCCCCATCGCTACGGCAAACACGAGCGACAGCGCAAACCATTTTTTACCTGCAGGCAGCATGGCAAACGCAAATGCGAACGCGGCGCCCGTATGACCCGAGGGAAACGAACTGTCTCGCGGCGCGGATATGAGATGCCCAAACTGCTGCAGATATGTAAAGGGCCGCGGGCGATCGATCAGCGGCTTGAGCGTCACGTTCACAATAAGCAAATCGCATACGAGCGCCACTGCGGCATAGAAGCCAATCCGCCTTGTTTTCCGAAAGCAAAGCAGCACGGTTGTGATGAGCACAAAGATTAACCCTGCATCGCCCAGTTTGGTGAAGGCGACGACGAGATTGTCAAGCGGCGCCCAGCCGGTCATCGCGTCGAAAAAGCGCAGAACGGAAAATTCGATTTGTGTCATGGCAGCTTGATTTCCCCCACAGAGTAAAGTACGGCATGGCCGGCGATGCGCACACGATCGCCCTCCAGCCTGCAATAAAGCGTTCCGCCCCGCTTCGAAAGCTGGCGCGCCACCATATCCTGCTTACCGAGCCGCTCTGCCCAAAACGGGATGAGCGTGCAGTGCGCCGAACCGGTGACGGGATCTTCTAAAATAGTTTCAAACGGAGAAAAATAACGAGACACAAAGTCAACCTCGTCTCCCTTCGCCGTCGCAATCAAGCCGATGCATCCGGTCAACCCGCGCATCGCTTCAAAATCGGGCTTGAGGTCACGCACGGCGGCCTCGTCGGGCAGCAGCGCCACATGGTCGCGCGCCAGAAATACGCCAAGCGGCTTCACGCCGAACGCCTTTTCAATCGCCTCGTGCTGCTTAATCTCATGGGGCGGACGTGCGGGGAAGTCGAGCTCAAAGCGCTCGCCGGCGCGGCGCACAAACAGCTCGCCGCTCATCGAAGAAAAGCGTACTTCCGTCAGCTCGGGGTGCAGCTCGGTCATAATAATAAACGCACTTGCAAGCGTCGCGTGCCCGCAGAGGTCAAATTCATCGTCGGGGGTAAACCAGCGGATGTCAAAAAAATCGCCGCGGTCGATGACAAACGCGGTTTCCGAAAGATTGTTTTCCGCCGCGATGCGCTTATGCGTTTCATAGGGCAGCCATTCATCCATGACGCATACGCCGGCGGGATTGCCCGAAAACAGTGTGGTCGTGAACGCGTCTACAACATAATATTTCATATTGCTCTCCCGTCTGATGTATATGGTCGGTTTCGCTTTTGTATCGCAATCAGTATAGCATTTTTTAAGAGCGAGCACAAGCAAAAACCGCCGTGCGACGCAAATCACACGGCGGTCTTGCAAGGCTTGAGCGAATCTTCAGACCACGTTATCGTCTGAGGAGATCGCCGACATCTTCGGCCAAACCGCTGACGGCGGAAACCGCCTGGTTTGCTTTGGCGCGCACCGCAGTCCGCGCGCGGCGATTCGTCATTGTCATCGCCGCGGCACCCACTGCCGCACCTGCTGCCAAGCCGACCATCCATCCTTTTGACATGCGCATCTTTCTTCCTCCTCTATTCATTTCATGAAGTATATCGCATTTTTGTACCCTGCGTAGTATTCCGCCGTAAGGTTTACATATCCTTTTGAATTTGCTATAATATGAACTGGGATAAATAACATGATATGTTTTTATTCGGCAGCCCAGCTGCCGAATTCGCGCGATGAAGACCACCGCCGCAGGCGTCGCGTTATAGGGGAAACATACCATGTTTTTTCACACCGACTTGGTTTTATAAAAAAGAAGATCATCCCATAGGAGGGTAGAATATGAAGCTGCTCATCAAAAACGCGCGTCTCATCAGCGAGCCGGACGGCCTTGACGGCATAGGCGACGTACACATTGAAAACGGAAAAATCTTGAACATCGGAACCGGGCTAGAAATCGGGGGTATTCCAACGATTGACGGCACCGGCCTTTGTCTTGCGCCCGGGCTTGTCGATCTTTTTGCGCAGGCCACCGAGCCGGAGCGTGACGGCACAGAACATGCGCTGTCGCTTTCGCGCGCCGCAGCAGCAGGCGGCTATACCACCGTTTGCATGCACACGGGCGCTTCGACCGTCGAGCAGGTGCAGTCTTTGATGGAGCGTGCCGAATACGCGAGTTGCGAGCTGCTGCCCGCCGTGCGCGCAACGGAAAACAACGTGCTGCTCAATTACGGTGACCTCAAGCTGGTCGGTGCACGTGCCGTTTATGACGACGAGAGCATCACCCATCCGCTTCGCATGCGCGACGCGATGTTCCGCGCGCGTAAAAACAGCATTACGCTCATGTCACGCTGCCGCGATATGCGACTCTACGGAGAGGGCTTGATGCGTGAGGGCGCCATGTCCCGCGTCATGGGCCGCCCCAGCATCCCGGCCTCAGCCGAGGCGGTTGTCGTCGCGCGCGATCTCGTGCTCGCCGCCGAGTCAAGCTGCTGCGTTCATCTGGCGCACATCAGCACGGCGCAGTCAGTCGCCCTCATTCGCGACGCAAAAGCGCGCGGCGTGCGCGTCACCTGCTCGACCGAGCCGCATTACTGCGCGCTGACGTCGGGCGAGCTGACAAACTTTAACACCATGGCGAAGCTTGATCCGCCGCTCGGCAACCCGGAGGATATGCGCGCGCTGGCAGAAGGCCTGCGCGACGGCACGATCGACTGCCTTGCCTCGGGCCACATTCCCGTGACGCGGCGCGACAAGTTGCGCTCGCTCGTTTCCGCTCCTCCGGGCTGCTCTGGCATCGAGCTGGCGCTGCCCATTGCGCTGACGGCGCTCTATCACACAGAAGCACTTTCGCTGCCTCGGCTGCTCGCGTGTATGTCTTCCGCGCCTGCCGCAGTACTTGGCGTCGAGCGCGGCCGTCTGCGCGTCGGCGATGACGCCGACCTCATCCTGTTTGACCCGAACGCCGAATGGGTGTGCCGCGCACAGGACATGATTTCTCTGAGCCACAGCACGCCGTTTGACGGCAAGACACTGCGCGGCAAGGTGCGCTGCACCATTAAGGCGGGGCGCGTCGTCGCGCGCGACGGCGCCGTTATGTAGCGCCTGCCGTTGCACTCTGCAAACCGCACCTATCCCACTCCGAGCTGCTTATCCAAGCGGCTCGGCGTTTTGCGTGTTTCCTTGCTTTTCCGTGCTTCACACATTATAATAAAGGTACGACTTTATGAATAACAGGAGGCATTATGAATCATTTAACCGGCAATCTGCTCGTTTTTGACTCGTTCACGCAGACCTTTGCAGAGGATGCGCGCATCTGTGAAATTCTCTCCCCCGACTTTGAAACGCCCGCGTTTGACAAGCTGGTGCCCTCTTGGAACACAACGACGCCGCACGGCACCTCGGTTGAGGTTTTTGCATCGGTGCGCCATGCCGAAACGGGCGCATGGAGCACATGGCACAGCTTTGGTCTTTGGGGCGCAACCATCGCGCGGCACAGCGGCTCGTCAGAGGATGAGATTGCTTCGGTAGATACCGACACGCTGGCCGTCAAAGGCGAGGCAAACGGCGTTCGCCTCCGCGTCCTGCTGCGCCGCGAATGCTTAGATGCAACGCCCGTTGTGCGCCGCGTTTTTGCCACGATTCGCTGCGCGCGAGAGCCCATCGATCCCGTTGTATTGCCCGCCCCCGCCGCATCCGTGCGGTTGACGACGCCCGCTTATTCCCAAATGGACCGCCATCCTGACATCGGCCGCGTGATCTGCAGCGCCACGACGATGACCGCCCTGCTTAACGACCGCGGAGAAGACCTGCTGCCCGAGGAGCTAAGCGCCGCGAACTTTGACTATGTTTACCGCGGTTACGGCAACTGGTCGTTTACCACGGCTGCCGCAAGTGAACTCGGCTATCGCGCCCATGTGCAGTACGGCTCCTTTGACCTGGTGCGCGGCGAGCTCGCTGCCGGACGCTCGGTCGGCATGGCCGTACACTACTCCTCCTCGCCGGACGGTGACCATCCTTACCTTGAAAACGGTGCGGCGCGCAACACGGCGGGCCATCTCATTGCCATCTGCGGCTACTGTGAGGAGGATGGCGTCGAATATTACTATTCCTGCGATTCCGCTTCCAACGGAGACGCAAAATGCCTGCGCCGCTATCGCCGCGACCAGCTCGATATCGCGTGGAGCGGCCGCATCCTCTATCTGGTGGACGGCAATGAGCAAAAAGAACGCGTATTTCGCCGTGTCAATGCCAGCCTGACGCCGATTAGCGGCGCAGAGTATGCGCTAGAGGCGGACGGCGCGCCCGTTTCGCTCGCTCCTGACTTCGTCACG
>MEFT01000107.1 GCA_001725215.1 Clostridium sp. SCN 57-10 | reverse complement strand
GCGCAGCGCGAGGCAATTGACATTTTGCTCGAGCTGGGCGAGCTCAAGAAAACCGGAGAGCTAAAGGCCATTGTCGCCGCCGGGTGTCTGACGCAGCGCTATCGGGAGGAATTTCTCACCGAACTGCCCGAAGTGGATGCTGCACTCGGCACCGGAAGCTATCAGGATATCGTCGAGGCAGTGCAGGGCGCGCTGCGAGGCGAGCGGGTGGCGCGGTTTGCAGACGCATCGCAGGCCGGTCTTTCGGGCGCGCGCGCACTGCTGACGCCGCAGTATTCCGCATATCTACGCATTGCGGAGGGGTGCGACAACCGCTGCGCCTACTGTGTGATCCCCACCTTGCGCGGGCCGTTCCGCAGCCGTCCGATGGAAGAACTTTTAGCCGAAGCCGAGCAGCTGGCTCAAAACGGAACGCGCGAGCTGATGGTCGTCGCGCAGGACATCAGCCGTTACGGAACCGACCTTTACGGCAAGCGATGTCTCGACGAACTGGTTGATAAGCTGTGCGCCATAGAGGGGCTTCACTGGATCCGCCTGCATTATTTGTATCCGGATGAGCTGGATGACAGCCTGCTTGCCGTCATCGCGCGCAATCCGAAGGTGCTGCGCTACTTTGATATTCCGCTGCAGCACATCAGCGACCGCGTGCTGCGCGATATGAATCGCCGCGGCAACGGGGCGCTCATCCGCGAGCGCATTGAAAAAATTCGCGCGCTTATGCCCGAAGCGGTCATTCGCACAAGCCTGATTGTCGGCTTCCCTGGGGAGACCGACGAGGAGTATAACGAGCTTTATGACTTTTTGGCAGAATACCGGCTTGAGCGCGCGGGCGTTTTCTGTTATTCGCGCGAAGAAGGGTCGCCCGCTTACGACATGCCTGACCAGATTCCCGAGGAGATCAAAGAGAGCCGCCGCGCGGAGCTGTTCTCGCTGCAGCAGAATATCATGAATGAAACGTCGGCGCGATTCGTGGGCCGTACGCTCGAAGTTCTTTGCTGCGGCGTGGATGAAAACGGTCAGCGCTATGGGCGAACCTATATGGATGCCCCTGAGATCGACGGGGTAGTTTACTTCGAAGAAGAGGTGCCGGAGGGCACGTTCGTTATGGTCAAGATTTACGATGCCGCAGGCTGCGAGCTGTTCGGCGAGGTTGTTTCACACCAATAGGAGGATAGATATGACAGCGGCAAATGTGATTACTATGATACGCATCGCGCTCATTCCTGTATTTATGGTTCTTGCGGCGATCGACTCGACCGCCGCGCAGTGGTGGGCCTTTGTGGTGTTCGTCTGCGCCAGCCTGACTGACGGACTGGACGGCTATATCGCGCGTAAATACAATCAGGTCAGCAACTTCGGCAAGTTTGTCGACCCGCTGGCCGACAAGCTGCTTGTATGCGCGGCGCTGCTCGCGTTTGTCGAAAGCGGACTCGTGCCCGCATGGGCCGTCATGGTCATTTTGACGCGTGAATTTACAGTGTCGTCGCTTCGCATGGTCGCGGCCGCTCAGGGCGTGGTCATTCAGGCTGCCGTGTGGGGCAAGGTGAAGACATTCACGCAGCTTTTGTGTATCATGTTGCTGCTTGCCGGTTTTGGCGCCGCCACGGTGGCCGGCGTAACCGTCGCCTCGATTTGTACCTGGGCGATGGTTGCCGTTACCGTTATTTCGGGCTATGTCTATCTTCGCGATAATTTTTCCGTCGTGCGTGACGGAATTTCAAACAAAGGAGAATCGCAATGAAGCTTTATAATACATTGACGCGTAAAAAAGAAGAATTTGTTCCGCTCGAGCCCGGGAAGGTCAAGATGTATTCCTGCGGCCCGACGGTGTATAACTATTTCCACGTCGGCAACGCGCGCCCCTTTATCATGTTTGATGTGCTGCGCCGCTATTTTGAATACCGCGGCATGGATGTCGCGTTTGTGCAGAACTTCACTGACATTGACGATAAGGTCATTCAGAAGGCGAATGAAGAGGGCACGACCTTTGACGTGATCGCAGATCGCTATATCAAAGAATATTTTACGGACGCGCACGGACTCGGCATCAAAGAGGCTACGGTACACCCCAAGGCGACCGAGAACATTTCAGAGATCATCGATATCGTCGGTTCACTGGTCGATAAGGGCTATGCCTATGAGGTGAACGGTGACGTGCTGTTCCGCACGCACGCATTCCACGATTACGGCAAGCTTTCACATCAGCCGCTTGACGAGCTGGAGGTGGGCGCGCGCATCGCCGTCGGCGATTACAAAGAAAACCCCATGGATTTCACGCTGTGGAAGGCGGCAAAGCCGGGCGAGCCGAGCTGGGCGTCTCCCTGGGGAAAGGGTCGCCCGGGCTGGCATATCGAGTGCTCGGCCATGGCGCGCCGCTACCTTGGTGAAACGATCGACATTCACTCGGGCGGCGTCGATCTCTGCTTCCCGCACCACGAAAACGAAATTGCGCAGAGCGAGTGTGCCAATGGCAAGCCGTTTGCTAACTACTGGCTGCACAATGCTTTTTTGAACATCGATAATCAGAAAATGAGCAAGTCGCTCAATAACTTCTTCACCGTGCGCGATGCTGCCGCCGCCTACGGCTATGACACGATTCGCTTTTTCATGCTCTCCGCCCATTATCGCAGCCCGCTCAATTATTCGCGCGAATCGCTTGAGCAGGCGCAGGCGGCGCTCGCACGCATGAACGCGGCGCTCAAGAACCTTAGCTTCCTCGCACAAAACGGAGCAGAGGGTGAGATGTCTTCCGAGGAAAAAGCCTCTGCAGATGGACTGGACCGCTTCCGTACCCGCTTCTGCGAGGCAATGGATGACGATATGAACACGGCCGATGCGGTGTCCGTTATTTTCGAGCTGGTGCGCGAGAGCAACACGCTTGCCGCGCGTCCCGATGTGACGCGCGCCTACGCGAAAGCGGCGTTTGGGCAGATGTGCGAGCTGTGCGGCGTGCTTGGCATTGCAGCACCGACCGAGGAAGCTTCACCCGACGCGGAGGTTGATGCGCTGATCGAGCAGCGTCAGGCGGCGCGTAAGGCCAAGAACTTTGCGGAAGCCGACCGCATTCGCGACGTACTGCGAGACATGGGCATTGTACTTGAAGATACGCCACAGGGCGTGAAGTGGAGCCGTAAGTAAGGATAGAGCGGGCGGCGGCGGAATGCGGCCGGCGTTTGGATGTGATTGGGGGACGCTTTGTTTTCATCGTTGTTGACAACACCGGCGGGGCATATATTTTATCTGCTCCTCATTTCGATGCTGCCCGTGGTGGAGCTGCGCGGCAGCATCCCCGCGGCCGCCATGCTTGATGTTCCTTGGCTTGAGGCCTATGCGCTTTGCGTCATCGGCAACATGCTGCCTGTGCCTTTTTTGATTTTGTTCAGCCGCAAAATTTTTGCGTATCTTAAACGCGGGCCCCTTCATGGGCTCGTGCTTAAGGTCGAGGGGCGCATCGGCAAAAAAAGTGCTTCTGTGAAAAAGTATAGTGCGCTGGGGCTCTTTATTCTCGTCGCCATTCCGCTGCCGGGAACGGGCGCATGGACGGGTTCGTTCGTTGCTTCGGCGCTCAATATGCGTATGAAGTCCGCGCTGCCTGCTATTTTCTTTGGCGTGCTCGCGGCCGGTGCGATTACGACCATTGTTTCTTATGGGCTGTTTGGCTAAGCTGATGGATGGAGGGCGACGGTGGAGCAACGTGAGCTGACGAGAGTCGAAGGCGTCGTACAGTCGCTGATCTATAAGAATGACGAGAGTGGCTACTCGGTGGCTCGCGTGATGCTGACCGACGGATCGGAGATCACGGTGGTCGGCATCATGCCGTTTCTTGGCGCGGGCGAGCGCATCTCGGCCGTGGGGGATTACGTCAGCCACCCGCAGCATGGTGCTCAGTTTTCGGTCGCGGAATATACGCGCCAAATGCCGGCGAGCGCGCAGGGAATTTATGAATATCTTGCGTCGCGCGTCGTGCGCGGCATCGGGCCAAAGACGGCGCGTGCCATCGTCGAGCGGTTTGGTACGGATACGTTTGACATACTTGCGAATTCACCCGAGCAGCTTGCGCAGATTCGTGGAATCACGCGCGACAAAGCGAGGGATATTCGCGAGTCTTTTTTGCGTCTTAACGCCATGCGCGTGTTGATCGAGTTTTTAACGACGCACGGCCTGCCCGCCTATTTCGTTGCGCCGCTTTTGCGGCTGTACGGCGAAAACGCGGTGGAAGAGATTGAACGCAATCCGTATCTGCTGTGCGACGAAGCGTTCGGCCTGCCGTTTGAAACGGCGGATCGCCTTGCCGAGCAGTTTGGCATTGCGCCCGACAGCTCGCTCCGGCTCGATGCGGCGCTTGTTTATACGCTTGAGTTTAACCTCGGAAACGGGCATGCGTTTATTCCCGGCGACAAGCTACTTACCGCCGCGCAGAATCTATGCAACGCGGAAGATCGCGACTTAAGCGAGCGGTTGCGCGCGCTGTGCGACACCCAAAGGCTGACCCGAGACTGCGTGGCAAAGCAGGAGGTATACTACCTCAGCCGAGTCTATCAGTGCGAATGCTTCCTCGCCGATGAGGTCAAGCGGCTGCTTTCCATGCGTGTGCAGCGCCCTGCGGGGCTTGCCAAAATGATTGCGGCACAAGAGCGGGCGCATGCGATTACTTATGCGGACAAGCAGAGAGACGCGATGTGCCTTTGCTTTGACAGCGCGCTCGCACTTGTGACCGGCGGCCCGGGCACGGGAAAGACAACGGCGCTGCTCACGATGATCTGGCTGCTTGAAAACAACGGCTTTGCGGTGCTACTTGCCGCACCGACAGGCCGCGCGGCCAAGCGCATGAGTGAGCTGTGCGGCCGTGAGGCAAAGACGCTGCACCGTCTTCTTGAAATGGGACCGGATGTGGAGCGCGGCACGCTGACCTTTCGCCGCGACGGGAATAACCCGCTTGATGCCGATGTGATCATCGTCGACGAAGCGTCGATGATTGATCTGCCGCTTGCGGCGTCATTGCTGCGTGCCATGAAGCCGCATACGCGGCTTGTGCTCGTCGGCGATGCGGATCAGCTGCCGCCCGTCGGCCCAGGGAGCTTTTTTGCCGACCTGCTCGGCTGCGGCTGCGTGCCGACCGTACGCCTGACAGAGGTTTTCCGGCAGGCGCAGGACAGCGATATTATCATGAACGCTCACAGCATCAATCGGGGCGAGGTGCCCGATTTACATCAAAACCGCGCGGATTTTTTCTTTCAGCGCGCGTCGACGGCGGAAGGTGCGGCCGATACCATCGTCTCGCTGGTATCGGGGCGCATCACCTCCTATTTCGGCATCGCGCCGCAGGACATTCAGATCATTTGCCCCTCACGGCAAATGGTGTGCGGTACGGCGAGTCTCAATCGCCGTTTGCAGGAAAGCCTAAACCCCCCTTCACCCGAAAAGAATGAGGTGCGTTTCGGCTCGTCGGTATTCCGGCTGGGTGACCGAGTGATGCAGATTCGCAACAATTATGACGTGCTGTGGCGCAAAACCGACCTAAGCGAGGTAGGGTCTGGCGTCTTTAACGGCGACACGGGCGCCATCGTGATGATCGACACGCGCGCGCGCCTGCTTACCGTTCGGTTTGACGACCGCGAGGCTGATTACAGCTTTGACGAACTGAACCAGCTGGAGCACGCGTTTGCCGTGACGGCGCACAAGTCGCAGGGCAGCGAGTATGAGGCGGTCATCATTCCGGTGTTTTCCGCGCCCGAGCGGCTGCTCAACCGAAACCTCTTGTACACGGCGGTGACGCGTGCGCGCCGTCTGCTTGTGCTTGTGGGGCAGGAGAGCGTGGTGGAAAAAATGGTGGCTGCCAACAACAAAAACCGCCGAGTGCACTGAAACGGCGGATCAGGGAACGGTGCGATCATGTTTGAACGTTTGCTGCGCGCGCTATTTCCGCCGCGCTGTACCTTTTGCCGCGCCTTTTTATCGGCAGAGGTGCGGGACGGCGTATGTGGCGACTGCATGGCGCGCATCCGCTTTGCGCAGCGGCTGCCGCTTCATCCGAAGGGTTCTTTTTTCGACGTCTGCGTCAGCGCACTGCATTACGAGGGAATGGTGCGCGAAGCCATCCATCGGTTCAAGTTCCGAGGGAAGCAACACTATGCAAAGGTCTTCGGTCGCCTGCTCGCCTATGCGGTCGCCCATCAGCTGACGGAGGAATTCGACCTCGTCACGTTTGTGCCGAGCAATCAAGCAAAAACGCGCAAGCGCGGCTATCATCATGCCGAACTGCTTGCGCGCGACGTGGCAGAGCGTCTGCGCAAACCGGTCGCCCCGACGCTGCACAAAACGCGCGCGACAAAGTCGATGTTCGGGCTGCAGCCCTCGCAAAGGCGTGCCAACGTGCTCGGCGCGTTTGATGTGTCCGCGCCGGCTGGCAAGCTTGCGGGACGGCGCATTTTGCTCGTCGATGATATTTACACCACGGGCGCCACATTGTCGGAATGCGCGCGCGTACTGAAAATGGCGGGTGCAGCATGTGTTTTTGGGGCGACTTTGGCAAGAACGGAGCAAAACCAAAAAGTATCTGTTGAAAACGCAACATAAATTGGCTATAATGAAACCATATGTAATATAAGATCTAAACAGAATCAGAGAGGTGCAGCTATGGCAAACGGAGATATCGGAATCGATCTGGGAACGGCGTCGGTGCTCGTTTTTGTAAAAGGGAAGGGCGTTGCCCTGTGCGAGCCGTCGGTCGTTGCCGTGGATAAAATCACAAATCGCATCCTCGCCGTCGGCGCAGAAGCCCAGAGCATGCTCGGCCGTACGCCGGGTAACATCGTGGCCGTACGCCCGCTGCGCGAGGGCGTTATTTCCGACTATGAGATGACGGAAAAAATGATCAAGGAGTTCATTAAGAAGGTGCTTGGCTTCCGCCTGTTTAAGCCCAATGTAATGATCTGCATTCCCAGCGTCATCACCGAGGTAGAAGAGCGCGCCGTGCTTGACGCCGGTACGCAGGCGGGCGCGCGCCGTGTGTTCCTCATTGAGGAGCCGGTTGCGGCAGCCATCGGCGCGGGTATCGACATCGCCAAGCCGAACGGCAACATGATCGTCGATATCGGCGGCGGCACGTCGGATATCGCCGTCATTTCGCTCGGTGGCATCGTCGAGTCGACGTCTATCAAGGTTGCGGGCGATAAGTTTGATGAAGCCATCGTGAAGTACATCCGCCGCAAGCACAACGTTTTGATCGGCGAGCGCACGGCGGAAGAGATGAAAATGACCATCGGTTGCGTGTATCCGCGCGAAGAGCCGAAAGAGATGGAAGTACGCGGCCGCTGCCTGATGACCGGACTCCCGCGCATTTTCACCGTCAGCTCGGATGAGATGATCGAGGCGTTTGAAGAAGTAACCGATAAAATCGTTGAGGCGGTGCACTCCGTGCTCGAGCGTACGGCACCGGAGCTGGTGGGCGATATTTCGACCAACGGCATCGTGATGACGGGCGGCGGAAGCCTGATTTACGGCTTCGACAAGCTGATTGAGAGCAAGACCGGCATTGCCACCCGCGTTGCGGACGATGCGATTTCCTGTGTGGCTTACGGCACGGGTAAGGCGCTTGAAAATCTTGACGCCATGCGAGACAACCCGCTCAGCTATTCGCGTAAGCGCCAGATGCTCTAAGCTTTGTTTTTATAATACTATGCTTCGGGCTTAAGGCCCGAAGCATTTTTTCAGAGGGATGAAGA
This sequence comes from Clostridium sp. SCN 57-10, assembly GCA_001725215.1. GTDB lineage: Bacteria > Bacillota > Clostridia > Oscillospirales > Butyricicoccaceae > SCN-57-10. The sequence continues at coordinate 685 of MEFT01000107.1, read as the reverse complement.
TGACACGACTTTATTTGATCCGCCATGCGGAAACGCAGGGCAATCTTTCGGGTGAATTTCAAGGCAGTACGGACTGCGACCTGAGCGAGCGCGGCGTTGCGCAGCTCGAGAAGCTGAGCGAACGCGCGCGGCAGCTTAGCTATACGAAGCTTTACGTCAGCCCGCTGACGCGCGCGCAGCGTACGGCGATCGCCGTAAACCGCCACCATGGTGCGCCGTGTGAAACGGTCGACGCGCTCGCCGAAATCAACTGCGGACTGTGGGAGCGCCGTCCGTGGGTTGAGCTGGCCGAACGTTATGCAGATGAAATGAAGCAGTGGCGCGAGACGCCGCACTTGTTCCGTTCGCCGGAGGGCGAGACGATGCAGGAGGTATACAGCCGTGTCACTGAGACGCTGCGCCGCATTGTGCGTGAGCACGAGGGGCAGGCGGTTGCCGTCGTCTCTCACGGCTGCGCCATTCGCAACGCGCTGGTATGGCTGCGCGGACTGCCGATCGACCGATTGTGTGAGATGCCGTGGGTACATAACACCTCCATTACATGCGCCGATTTTGATGACGACATGACGCCGCACATCGTGTTTGAAGACGATTATGCGCACGTCAATGGAATGGTGAAGCTGTAATGGAAATGGCGGGTGTGGTAGGAACGCAGGTTCTCGTCATGTTTTTGCTCATGATGGTC
>MEFT01000106.1 GCA_001725215.1 Clostridium sp. SCN 57-10 | reverse complement strand
AACAATGCCGATACACTGCTCTACGAAGACAACACGCTCAGCCTGCAATACGCAGGAAACGCCGCGACGTATTATCAGCTTCTGCGGTATAACGTAGCGGAAATGATCATTCTGCAAGATGAACTGCAGAAAGAGACGTATGCAAAGAAGTTTGAGAACTTTGTCACTATGGTACAGCAAAACCTTGATCTCTATGATGCAGGAATCATAGAGGAGGAGGATCGCGCGCTGTTTGATACGGTTTCCACCGCGTGGAAGGAGTATAAGTCCTATGCGCAGGAGATGACGCAGCTCACCAGAAGCGGCGACTATGACGGCGTTAAGGATATACTTACCGGCAAGGCCGATGCAGTGGGCACTCAAGTGCAGGATTCGATCGCAAAGCTGGTCGTTTACAACGAAAACGGTGGCGAAAAGAGGTCGAACAGCAACACGACGCAGGCATATGTCAGCGCCGCTGTCATGGCGGCCGCTATGTTAGCCGGAATGATTGCGGCCATTTTGCTTGCGATGTTTATCTCGCGCACGATCAGCAAACCGGTCGCACATATCGTCGATGCGGCAAACAAGCTTGCGCAGGGCGACATTGAGGTAGAGGTTGACATAGCCACGAAGGATGAAATGGGAACGCTTGCGCACGCCTTCGCGGGGATCGTTGAGAACATTCGCGGTCAGGCGTATGCTGCGGAGCGCATCGCCGAAGGTGATCTGACGGTTGACGTTTCCATTCGGTCGGAGCATGACTTGCTGGGCAAAAAACTGCGCGAGCTGGTCGAGAAAAACAACGTCATGCTGTCTGGCATCGCTTCCGCCGCAGATCAGGTGGCGACGGGCGCCAAGCAAGTTTCAGACTCGAGTATCCTGCTCTCACAGGGCGCGACCGAGCAGGCAAGCGCCATTGAGCAGCTGACCGCGGCGATTGAAGAAATCGCGTCGCAGACCAAACAAAACGCGGAGTACGCCGGTCAGGCAAACGGGCTTGCGCGCGACGCGAAGACATACGCTGAGCGCGGAAACACGCAGATGGCAGAAATGCTGACCGCAATGCGTGACATCAATAATTCGTCGAATAATATCTCCAAAATCATCAAGGTGATTGAAGATATTGCGTTCCAGACCAACATCCTCGCGCTCAACGCCGCAGTTGAGGCGGCGCGTGCCGGCCAGCACGGCAAGGGCTTCGCCGTTGTGGCGGAAGAAGTGCGCAACCTCGCCGCGCGCTCGGCAAACGCCGCGAAGGAAACGACCGACATGATCGAAAGCTCGATTCAGAAGGTAGAGGGCGGCACCAAAATCGCAAACGCGACGGCAGAAGCGCTGTCGCGCATTGTGAGCGGAATTGACCGCATGGCAAGCCTGGTGGGCGACATTTCGACGGCCTCCAACGAGCAGGCAGCGGGCATCGCACAGGTAAACGCGGGCGTCACACAGGTCGCGCAGGTCGTGCAGACCAACTCGGCCACCTCGGAGGAGAGCGCCGCGGCAAGCGAAGAACTGTCGAGCCAGGCGCAGCTGCTGCGCGAGCAGGTCGGCAGCTACAAGCTGAAGCAGGACGAGGGGCACGCGCCCGAGCAGGGCTATGCCGCCGAGGTGATGCGCATGTTCGAAGCCAAGCGGGTGCAGGACACATCCACGCACGATAATCAGACCTACGGCAATTTCGGGAAATATTAATCAACGTTGCTAGCCTGTCCGGCGCAGTCGGCTGAAAGGGGGCCGAAAGGCTCCCTTTTACGGCGCATATAGGAAAAACACCAACGCAAAACGGTAAACTTACCCGCCATGACCTCGGCGCGGAATAAAGAAAGAAGACAGATATGAAGCATTTAAGTATCGGGAAAAAATTGATTGTCGGATTTGGAATCCTATTGGCCCTTTTGATGTTGTCCGGTGCACTTTCGCTGTACAATATCGGTCAAATCGGCGGTCAGGTAGAATTATACGGCAAGTATACGCTGCCCAACAACACGACGCTTTGGAGCGTGCGTAGGTACTTTACCTCGGCGCAGCGCTATGTGGGGCTTGCCTTCATTGAAACAGAGCCGCAAAAGGTGAGCGAAATGCTTGCAAACGCTGAAACAGAAGGGAAAGCCGCGCTTGCCGCACTTGACCAGTATGCAGCCAATCAGCGCAACACCGACCGTGACGCGCAGATCAAGGAAGTCAGAGATAAGGTTGTGCAAATGGGTGGCATCCGGCGGCAGATCGCTGAGCTGCTGCAACGTCCCACACAGTCCAGCATGAAAGAAGCACATAACTTATTTAGCGAACAGTACATCGCCGGACTGGATGAGGTGGAAAACGTGCTGCTGTCGTTTTCCAATACGGCTGATGCGCGCGCAGCACAGCAGCGGCAGGATGCGCAGACTGATCAGACGGTGGCCTGGGTTTCCGTCATCGCATTCTCCGCGGTGTCGCTTGTGTTCTCGGTTGTTGTTGTCATTTTCATTCGCAGGTCTATTTTGAAGCCCGTCAAAGAGATCGAGCGGGTTTACGGAGAAATGGCCAAAGGAAACCTGCAGGTTGTCATCAACTATGAAAGCCGCGACGAGCTGGGCAGAATGGTTAAGCTAATGCAGCAGACCAACCAAATGCAGAGCACCGTGCTCGGCGACGTCACCGATAAACTCACACGCGTTTCCGAGGGAGATATGTGTGTTTGCGTGGATATCGATTATCCCGGCGATTTCAATATGCTCAAGCAGGCGATTGAGGCAACTGTTTCCGCGCTGAACGGAACGCTGCACAACATTCACACCGCCGCAGAGCAGGTGAGCATCGGCTCCGAGCAGGTATCGAGCGGCGCGCAGGAGCTAGCGGCCGGTTCGACCGAGCAGGCATCCTCCGTTGAGCAGCTGAGCGCATCGGTGAGCAAAATTGCCGAGCAGGCGGAAGAGAATTCGAGCAATGTAAAAATTGCGACGCAATATGTGGAAGAGGCAGCGGCGGGCATCAGCACGGGTAACGAGCACATGGAGAAGTTGACGCACGCCATGCAAAACATAGACTCTGCTTCTGTGCAGATTGCGAACATAACCAAGGTGATCGAGGATATCGCATTTCAGACAAATATTCTTGCGCTCAACGCCGCGATCGAAGCGGCGCGTGCCGGCACAGCCGGAAAGGGCTTTGCCGTGGTGGCCGACGAGGTGCGCAACCTTGCCGCAAAGTCGGCGGAGGCAGCCAAGCAAACGGGCGAGCTGATTCAGCATTCGACGGCAACGGTGGCGGAAGGCTCACGGATTACGGCGAGAACGGCTGAGATTCTGCACGAGGTCAGAGAAAAGGCGTTGCAGACGAGCGCGAGCATCGTAAAGATTGAACGTGCATCCTCCGAGCAGGCCGCTGCGATCGAGCAGATTAAGCTGGGGCTTTCGCAGGTGTCCGCCGTGGTGCAGACCAACGCGGCGACCGCGGAGGAGAACTCCGCGACAAGCGAGGAAATGTCGGCGCAGGCTTCGGCACTGCGCCAGGAGGTTGCCAGATTCCGGCTCGACGGCGGTGCGCGCGGCGCGCAGGAACCGGAACGTTATGAACCGCCTGTGGCACGCGAAGTTATTTCAGCGGCGGGCAAGTATTAATGCAAATACGGCGGCGGAGTAACGAGCGTTTCTCCACCGCCGTATATCATAACCGCAGAGCACTTTTTGGTTGCATGAAGCGGCAAAACAGCCGGGTAGGTGAACAAAAATGTACGAACGGAAAGACAGAAATACGGAAAGCGCCTCTCTTCTCGGGTTAGGCTATCTGTGGCTCATGGCAAACGAACGCGGCGAGCCTGAGGATTATATCTTCCTGGATATCAACACGGAATTTGAACTGCTGCTCGGCCTTCGCTGTGAGGATGTGCTGGGCAAGCGAGCTTCCTGTGTGTTTGATGGCGGCGTGCCGAAGGGGCTTGACCGCTTTGCTTATTATGCAAGCGTCATCCGGTCTGGGCGCGCGCAGGAAGCGGTGCAGTGGGTTGAGCCGCCGGGAAGGTATTACCGCATTACGGTTATTCCGGTGCGGGATGACATATTTGCGCTTACCATGCGCGAAGCAGCAACCCCAGAGCTGCCTTTTTCGCGCGAACGTGAAGAAGAGGAGACGGTGCTCGCATCGCTTCAGACTATCTTCAACCGCACACATGACTCCATTTTGCTTGTGGAACATCGAGACGGAATGTTTCGTTTTGTTCGCAACAACCAACTGCACCAAAGGCTGACGGGGTTTTCCGATGTGGCGGGCACGACGCCCGTGATGCTGCTCGGCGAAGAGGTCGGGAAAATGCTGGTCGGCCATTACGAGCAATGTGTACGCACGGGCAGAACCGTGGCGTATGAGCAGTGGTATGACTTTGCTTCAGGGGCGCGCGTATGGCACACCGAGGTTACGCCGCTGTTTGGAAAAGATGGAATTCGCTATCTTCTGTGTTCGAGCAAGGATATCACAGAGCTGAAAAAGGCACAGGAGGAAAACGAGATCATCTCGCGGCGTCTACAGTCAATGTTTGATCGGCACACTGCGGTTATGCTTATGATAGAACCGTTTACCGGTAAAATTGTAGACGCAAACCCCTCGGCTAGTACATTTTACGGTTATACGAAGGAAGAACTTAAGGCACTGTACATCTGGAACCTCAATATCATGGCGAGCGAAGAGGTGGAGCGGTGCCGGATGATGGCGTATGCCCAGCAAAAACAGCTTTTTCAATTTCAGCATCGTCTCAAAAACGGCCAGGTGCGGACGGTGGACGTTTATACCTGCCCTATTTCCGACGGAGAAATGACGCTGCTCTATTCCATCATTTTTGATGTGACCGATCGTGAACGGTATAGAAACGAGCTGTTTCAAGAAAAGGAAGCGCTTCGGGTGACGCTGCGCTCCATCGGAGACGGCGTAGTTACGACGGACGAAACGGGGCGCATTACAAGCCTCAACCTTGCGGCGCAGGAAATCACAGGGTGGATGGCCAGCGAGGCAAAAGGCAAGCGGTTCTCCGAGGTGTTCACGCTGCGCAACGAAGAAACGGGCCGCCCGGTTGAAAATCCCATCCAAAAGGTGCTTGAAACGGGGCGCACCATCGGCCTTGCAAACCACACCGAGCTGATTCACCGCAACAGCCGCGCGCTGCCGATTGCAGACAGCGCCGCGCCCATTCGTGCCGAAAGCGGGGAGATCATCGGCGTTGTCATGGTTTTTCGTGATGTCAGCAGCGAAAAGGAGCACGGCAGGCAGATTCGTTATCTCAGCGATCACGACCACTTGACCGGGCTTTCCAACCGCCGTTATATTGAAGAGGCCATGCCCGCGTTCGATGTGTCAGAAAATCTGCCTATTGCCGTGGTCATGGGCGACGTGAACGGACTGAAGATCACAAACGATGTGTTCGGACACACGGCATTGCCGGGCCGAGGACATGATCGCGCGGTGGGGCGGCGACGAGGTCGTTATTTTCATGCCGTGCACCGACCTTGAGCGGGCTGAGGAAATTGTGCGCCACATCAAAGAAGAGCACCTTTGCGCCGAGATGCACGGTCTTCGCATGAGCATTTCGTTCGGTTGCGCCGTCAAAGAGCGGCCGGAGGAAAGCATCGAATCGGTACTGCGCAAGGCCGAGGAGTATATGTACCATCAAAAGCTGCTTGACAGCAAAAGCTACCGCAACGCCGTGATCAATACGCTGCTTGCGACTCTCTATGAGAAAAGCTATGAGACCGAAGAACACAGCGAGCGGCTGGAACATTATTGCCGTATGATCGGCGCAAGGCTGCGCCTGTCGGCGGAGGAGATGAATCAGCTCTCTCTGCTTGCCGTCCTGCACGATATCGGAAAGGTAAGCATTGACCCCGACATTCTGCTCAAACCGGGCAGGCTGACACCTGACGAATGGGAGGAAATGCAGCGCCACGCCGAAATCGGCTATCGTATCGCGCAGGCGACACCCGATCTCGCAATGGTTGCGGAACTCATTCTTTCTCATCACGAGCGGTGGGACGGCCGCGGTTATCCGCGTGGACTGGAGGGGGAGGAAATCCCGCTTTCGTGCCGCATTTTGGCGGTTGTCGACGCCTTTGACGCAATGACCAACGACCGCATTTACCGTAAGGCAGTCGGGTATGAGGCGGCCATCGCAGAAATTGTCGGGAATGCGGGTACCCAGTTCGATCCTGCAATCGCGGCGGTCTTTGCCGAAATACTGATGGATGAAGCCGCCGTCGCGCAGCAGTAAGCTGCTTGCTTGTGTGAAGAGAACGGAAAGGAGGTGTGCCGATGGCTGCTTTGATTTCAAAATTGAAAAAGAGGTATTATGTCTATATCTCCGTATTAATACTTGCGTTGTTCGGCACGACCTTCGTACCCATGCAGCGAGAGATGAATCGGCAGGTTGTGGAAAACTACAAGCTGCTTGCCGAATCGAAACGTCAGGTTGTGGCGGAGCTGATCAGCGGGTTTACCGCAAACGCACGGAGCCTGTCAAGTAGGACTGCCATCCGCGATTTTATCTTGGATTACAGCCGCGGCATCATAGGCTGGGAGGAGCTGCAGACAGCCACTTATCCCAAATATCAGGATGGGGTAGACATCATCGAGAATATGGTGCTTGCTGTTCGCTATGTGGGCGACCGACCACTCGTGGTGTACAGCAACGGCGTGATCGACTATGACAGCTATATGCGACCCTTCTGGGGCAGTACTGACGTGGGCTATCGTTTTGTCGTCGACGGCAATGACATGAGGATGGTGGTGTACTCGCCTGTTTTGTATCGAAACGCCCTGATTGCTCACGATCTGATCGTCGTCGACATTTCGAAGCAGATGCGCGAATTGGCGCAGGATGGATTTCTGGTTTCGGTTGTCGAAAGCGGAAGCGACATGCTGCACGACATTGAACCCGAGCATATTTATGAGCGGCATATGATAGAAGGGCAGGCTTATGTATGCGTGGCAAAGCCGATCAGCGATACATACACCGTTCTTGTCTGTAAATCGGCCGGCGAAGTGTTTGCAAGTGTCAGCCGCGTATCGCTTTTCAGCATCGCGGGCTTTGCAATTGGACTGCTCATCATTTTTTTCGTGCTGCACAGTACGCTTGCCCGGTTAGCAAACAGTACGATTCGCGAGCTGGGCAACAGCAGAGATATTTATAAAAAATACGCAAATTATGATTTGCTGACCGGTGCCTATACCCGCGTTTTCTTTGAAAATTGGGTCAAGGGGCTTCAGCAGTCGGCACAAGACGGCAAGCTGGTCGTCGTGATGATCGACGTTGACGAGTTTAAGCAGATTAATGACACCTGCGGACATGAAACGGGTGACCATGTGCTGCAATATATCGTAGCGGCACTGAAGGGCACGCTGCGTGAGAAAGACTTTGTCATCCGCTTTGGCGGCGACGAGTTTATCGTCGTGCTCGACGGTATTGACGTGGAAAAGGCGCACAAAATTTTTGACCGCGTCAGCCATAGGCTTTGCGAGAGCAACCCGTTCCCGTTTGCGATTACGATCTCCTACGGTGTCAGCCAGGTTGGGAGTGCGCAGGAGGTTTATGAGGCGATTAAACAGGCTGATAGAGCGATGTATCAGCAGAAAAGGGATAAAAAGCTTTAGGTGAGCATGTAAACATTTAATCGGGCAACGGTTTTGTTTGTATTACGGAGCATTGTGTGGTAAAATGATCACGAACTCCGGAAGGAGCGTGAACAGGAGGAATGCATATGGAATACCGCTTTACCATGATGGTGGACAGCACGGCAAGCTTGCCGGAAGAATGGCATAAGGGAAAGGATGTATTTTATCTCCCGCACGCGACCGTAATTGATGGCAAGGAAATTTGGGATAATTTTGGGAAAGACATGCCGGAGGCGGAGATTTACGCATACATCCGTGCGGGTGGCATGCCCTCGACGGCGCAGGGTTCGCAGGAAGAGATCTATCGCTTTTTTGAAGAGAGCGGACAGAAGGGCTTGGACGCGCTTTACATCGGCTTTTCTTCGGGGCTGACCGGTACTTACGGTACGGCGATGACCATTATTTCGGAACTGAGCGAGAAGTATCCGGCATGTAAATTCATGTGCTTTGATTCGCTCTCTGCCTCAAGCGGACACGCGCTGCTCGCCATTTACGCACAGGAGATGCGCGAAAATGGTGCGGGGATTGATGAGGTTGTTGCCGCGTTGACCGAGCGGCGGCTTAATGTCTGCCACTTTTTCACCGTAGATGATCTCAACCATCTGTATCGCGGCGGCCGTCTGAGCAAGACAGCGGCGGTCGTCGGCACATTGGTCGGCATCAAGCCGGTGCTTTATGTCAACGAGCAGGGGCGGCTTGTGCCCCTTGGCAAAAAGCGGGGCCGCCGGGCCGCGATGGAAGAGCTGGCGCGGCTGACGGCGGAATACATCGCCGACGAAAGAGCCGTTTACATCATGCATGGCGATTGCCTGGACGAGGCAAAACAGCTTGCAGAGATTCTGCGTGCGCAGGTACCCGATGCGCACATCGAATATACCATGATCTCCCCCACCATCGCGGTGCACGCCGGGCCGGGCACACTTGCCGTGGTCTTTTGGGGCAAGAAGAGGCTGTAAGCTTACATAACATGAAAAACCACCCGCTTATTGAAGCGGGTGGTTTTTGTTATGCCAATACAAACGCGATCATGCGCGCGGGTTTGTCGGTTTCGTTGCGCACGCTGTGCGTTTCGCCGTTACACGTCCACATTGCGTCGCCCACCTGCATGACAACAGGCTCCGCGCCGTTATCGCGCACGCAAAGCTCGCCCTCAAGCATGTAATAAAGCTCGGCATCAGGCCCATGCGGATGCTCGCCGATCGACGCACCGGGGTCGACGGTCATCACGGAGCATAAGATTCCCTTGCCAAACATTTCGGCAGGCTCTACCAGATGAAGCGTGTGAATCACGCCGTCTCCGCCACGCAGGTTTTCGCGCTCTTGCAGGCGCATGTCTTTCGCTTTCCGAATCATAGTACCTCTCCTCTTTCGTCAACATCGAAGGATGGCTCCATTATATCACAAACAGATACAGGAGACAAAAGCATTTGATAGCTGCGGTCGATGAGCAGTGCGCCGAGGGGCGCCGTAATCAAAATGGCGAGCACGGCCGCCGTGAGCACCGCATTGCCGCATGGCAACCCGAGCGCAAGTGGAATGCCGCCGATGGCGGCCTGCACCGTGGCCTTGGGCAGATAGGCAAAGACGCAGAAAAGCCGCTCGCGCGCGTGCAGCGCGGTGCCGGTTAGGCAGAGCAGAACGCCCACGGCACGGAAAAGCAGCGCGCCAAGTACGACGGCGATGCTCGCAGCCCCTGCCAGTGCTGCATAGCGCACGTCGACCGTCGCGCCGACCAGTGAAAAGAGCAGCAGCTCGGCGGGCACCCAAAGGGCTTCAAACGCGCCGGAAAGCTGTGCGGCCAGCACCCCGTCGCGCCGCCGCAAAACGGCGCCCGCCGTCATTATCGCAAGCAAGCCGGATACGGCCACGGGGCCGGTCAACGCGTCCTCCAGCGCGACGAGCGCAAAGCAGAGCGCAAGCAGCAGCATGGCTCTGGCGGCGGGGGAGAGCGACGGCGCGCGCAGCAGGCGCGCCGCGCCATAGCCGCACGCAATGCCAAGCATAATGCCGAGCACGATGGAAACAGGCGCACGCACGATCGCGGCGGCTGACACCGCGCCACCCTGCGCCATCGCGGTGAATGAGGTGAATGCTACGATGACAAATACGTCGTCCACCGAGGCGCCCGCCATAATCAGCTGCGGAATGCCGCGTGCCGTGCCGTAGCCCTCGGCATCGAGACGCAGCATGCGCGGCACGACGACGGCGGGAGAAACGGCGGCAAGCGCCGCGCCGATGAGCGCCGCGTCGAGCGTGCTCACATGAAGCAGGCGGGGCGCAAGCAGTATTACGCCGAGCATTTCAAAACAGGCTGGCACGAAGCACATCAGAAGCGCGGGCCGTGACGCCCGTCGCAGCGCGTCGAGGTCAAGCCCCAGCCCGGCGCGCATCAGGATGATGAGCAGCGCAACGCGGCGCAGCACGGGCGAAAGCGCAAGCAGCTCGGGAGACAACAGGTCAAGCGCGAACGGGCCGAGCAGAACGCCGCACGCGAGCATGCCGCACAGCGGCGGAAGCCCGATTTTTTTGGCTAGCGCGCCAAGCACCCACCCGAGCGACAGCAAAAGCGAAAGACTGAGCAACATAACAGACATCCTTTCGGGGCTGCGGGCATAAAAAAAGATGGCTCCGCAACACAAATTGCAGAAGTCATCAGCAAAAGCGGTTTCGGGCAGCGCCCGCGGGAGAACTTCATTCCCTTGCTTTGTATGATACGCCGCATCGGGGCTTTTGTCAAGCACGTCGAAGCGCACGCCTATACAGGCATGACAAAACCCCGCCGTTGGGGTTAACGGCGGGGCTTGGTCTGTGGGTTAGGAAAGGAAAAGGATGAAAAGAGAGAATTGGAAAGGAAAAGTATGCGGGCATCGCCCGAATCTGTCTGCAAACGCATACGCGAGCGGTCTTGCTCGCCTTGCAGCCATCGTTCCTTGGAACTGTTTTCATCATAACGCGCAATTATGAGCAAATTACACATTATTTTTGAACAATATTAAAACATAGACAAGACAGTGCTAAAACCGGAAGCGCGATTGGCCGCCGAGGCTTTGTACGTCATTTCCTACAAAATGTGGAGATGAAATTCGCGTATTCGTACCTTGACTTTTCACGTTAAATCCGTTACGATGAGCATATAGAAAACGGAACATCGTTCTATATAGCGGAACGAATAGAAGGAGAAAGCATGCGGCTTCTTATCATCAATCCCGGCGCCACCTCCACCAAAATTTCGGTATTCGAGGAAGACCGGGAGGTATTCAAAAAGAACATAGACCATCCCGCCGACGAGCTCGCACCGTTCGAGCATATCGTCGACCAGTTTGCATACCGGCTTCAGATGATTTCGGACGCAGTCGCCCAGGCGGGATATACCACCGCCGACTTCTCCGCCGTCTGTGCGCGGGGCGGGTTGCTGCGGCACATCCCCTCCGGCACTTATCGCGTGACCGATCGCGCGCTTGACGACGCGCGCAACCCGCCGTACGGGGAGCATGCGTCGAACCTCGGCGTGCTGCTTGCGCGCGCCATCGCAGATCCCGCGGGGCTGCCCGCCTTTTTCGTCGACCCCGTTTCGGTGGATGAAATGACCGACGTGGCGCGCATTTCGGGCCTCAAGGGCATGCAGCGTGAAAGCTTTTTC
>MEFT01000105.1 GCA_001725215.1 Clostridium sp. SCN 57-10 | reverse complement strand
TGAAATAGACCGTTTCGCCGTCAAACACACGGCTGTGGGGGATTTTGCGCCCGGCCGCGCCGCGAACAACCATTGTCTTTTCACCTGACAAAATTTTGTCAAGCACGCGCTCGCCCTTTTTACCCGCATTGTCACAGTATATTAAATGAACCACCGTTAACGCTCCTTATGGTTACTTTTGTTACAGCATAACATAAAAAAATCCTGCGGGCAAGACGAAGTGCTTGTGCGGAGACGGCAGGCCGCAGCGCTTCAAATGCAAAAGGCGCAGATGGTGGGTATAGGACAAAAAGAAGCCGATCGTCCAATCGGCTTCTTCATATGGTATGTCACTGAGGCAGCTCAGATGCTGCGCTTAGGCCTTTCAAATGGACGATATGCAAACAATTCGCAAATTGCGCCGGTAGTAGGCCTATTGCCCACCTCTGCTTTGCAGGGACTTCAGCATTTGGTTAATCTCGCCCGCGCTTTTTTTATCAAGATGCCAGCCGATGAAATTGACCGCAAGATAAATGATAAATACCTCAAGCATGAATAGGAAAGTGTCAGAAAATGCATGGAGCAGCCCGGCGGCGAAACCGAATATGACGAGCGTTGCCTCCAGCACAATGATATGAATTATTTTGCGCACGAGCGCCTGTCGAAAGGTTAATTCTTTGCGGGAGTATGTTACGAGAGAGGGCACGACGCCCACAAGCCCGAAAATGAGAGGCGACCAGTACGCCTCATACCCGAACGTATGCGTCGGGTCAAGCACCTGCCCAAGAACCGCCATGCCCGCCGTCACACAGGTGGTAATCACAAAGTATTCCATCAGGCAATTTCTCAAAAAGGTTTTGAAGTTCATATAGATTCACCCAGCAATCGTTTTTTGAGCTCCTGCACATACTGCCTGGAGATGATAATTTCCTCGCCGCTAAACAGGGTGGCCAAATAGCGTCCGTTCAGGATGGGGCGCACATGGTCGACCTTCATCAGATTGATGGCGAACGATTTGGAGCATCGAAAAAACCGGCTATTTTCATACGTCTCGACAAACTCATACAGCTTGTATTTGAGCTCGTATACCTTGTCGGCGGTATAGGCAAACACTCTGTTGTCCACCGCTTCCACAAAGAAAACATCCTGCAGGGGGATTTGGCATGCCTTTTCATCAACATATCCTGCAAGCGTCCCTCCGGTAGCCTTGATAAAGCTGACGATGCTGTTCACATCCTCGTTGACTTCATAGCAGAGAATAATCGCCTGCTCTTCCTGCTCTCTACCGATTTCCTGCACCAAAACCTTCAAAGCAACACCTTCATCATGGGGCGGCAAGCCGCGATTTGATGAATCGGCAATCAGCCGCTTGCGCGGGGGTTGCATTGCCGATCACCCTGTCGCTATTATACCATATGTTCGGGCGGTGTCTTTATGTTTTTGCAGAAAGCCGCATAAAAGGGGGCTTAATATTCCGTATGCAAATCCAGGGTGCCGCTATTTTTGAGGGTGGCGTTGAAAAAGTCCAGCACAATGTGATTCATCGTCTCGATGCAATATCGGCTGTCTACCTCGCCAACGCCCAGCATACGCGCCAGCGTCGGGGAAAAGAGCGCAAGGTCGGTAAAGTTCAGGTGCCCCGAGCCGCGAATGACGACGTCATAAGCTTCCGCCGCGTGTGAGCTGGCGGAGAGGTTGTTATAGCTCCCGCCCGCCGCCATTGCGTCTGCATAATGGGTTTCGTTATACAGGTTCAGCAGGGGGACGGGGTAGGGTGCCGTGTTGAGAACCGATTGGCCGTTTTCAAGCGCGATCTCCTCGCCGATCATCGTGCCGTCGATGACGGCCACCGAGTCCACGTCAGAGCGATCCCGTCCCAGCTGCGCCGCAGCCGCTCCGCCGAGGGAATGGCCAAAAAGCCCGATTTTCTCCGCGTCGATCATGGAGTGCACACGCGCAGGCACTTCTCTTTCAGGGTTATTCACGATTTCATCTATCACAAAATCCATGTCCGCCGCGCGCAGCGCGAGCCAATCGTGCGTTTTCTGATACGTTGTCTCCGCGTCATACGCTCCGTTTGTGATGTTTACGGCGTCATTTAAAAATTCCGTATTGACCAATGTGGTGCTGCCATCCGTATGGCGCGCGAAGAAAGCGTGATAGCTGTGGTCGATGCTGCATACCACATACCCGTTGCTGGCGAGGTCTTCAAAGGTGGAAAGGTTGCTGCCGCGATATCCGAACGACCCGTGAGAGAAAATGAGAAGGGGATAGCTGTCTTTGCCGGCTTCCACGTTCGGATACCAGAACTGAACAGTCAGCTTTCTGTTTCCTCCCGTTTCGGAAAAGGGCTCGACGCGCGATTCATCCACAAAAGTGACGATTGCGGTGTCCACACCATACGGCCCTGTGGTGGCAACCGGCTTAAACTGCGGGAAGATGATGCCCGGCAGGATGAGAAGGGTGAACATGATGCATCCGTTCACGCAGGAAAGGATGGCACGCCCTTTTCGATAGGCTTTCTCCGCCCTTGGCTTTTTGATAAAGTACAGGCCACTCAGCAGAGCGAGGATGCTGAGCGCAATAAACAGCCCCATCCAGCGGAATCCCCACCAGTAAACGCCGGTCGCGAGGAGCAGTGTAAAGCTGGCGAAAGAAGCGAGGCGGATGATGTGCGTCATCTTCGCCTGGCGGCTTTTGGTGGCGATTCGATAAATGAGAAGTCCGATTTGCGCGCAAAGCGCAAGAAACAGTGTGATCATTCCAAGCATAAGTAATACTACCTTTCCGTCTGTTGTCGTGGCCAGTATAACCTATGGGTTTTGCGCGGTCAATGCGCTTTGCGGTAAGTTGCATTTATCGCGGTTGAGTTGCACTTTGCGGGCAAACAGAACCGCATGGGCAAAACAAAAGGACTTAAACCTTAATGGTTTAAGTCCTTTTCATTCAGCATGGCACGCCCGACAGGATTCGAACCTGTGACCTTTTGGTTCGTAGCCAAACACTCTATCCAGCTGAGCTACGGGCGCATATTCACTTGACTGCCTATACAGGATACCATAATTCCCGCTCGAATGCAAGAGGAAAAATTCATTTTTTCGAGAAATATTTGCTTGCGCCGCACAAGAGTGAACATCGCGTGGAACGAAAAAAGGGGGATGCAAGCATCCCCCTTTTGATAGTTTACTCGGTGTACTGGAAGAAGCCGCGGCCTGTCTTGCGGCCCAGCTGCCCGCCACGCACCATCTTGCGCAGCAGCGGATGGGGGCGATATTTGGGGTCACCTGTCTCCGTGAACTGCACCTCCATGATGGCGAGCACAACGTCAAGCCCGATCAGATCGCCCAGCGCGAGGGGACCCATCGGGTGGTTTGCACCGAGGCGCATGGCAAGGTCAATGTTCTCGGCCGATGAGACGCCGTCTGCCAAAGCGCCGATCGCTTCGTTGATCATGGTGATGAGGATGCGGTTGACAACGAAACCGGCGTGTTCGTTTACCTCGATGGGCGTTTTGCCGATCTGCTCGGCGATCGTCCTAATCAGCACGACGTGCTCGGGCGGCGTCTGCAAGCCGGAAATGACCTCGACGAGCTTCATCACGGGCACGGGGTTAAAGAAATGCATGCCGATGACCGGCCGGCCGCTCTTGGTGCCCAGCTCGGTGATCGAGAGGGAGGAGGTATTGGAGGCGAATACCGCTTCTGGCTTGCAAATGGCGTTAAGGTCGGAAAACAGCTTGGCCTTCATCACGGGGTCTTCCAGCACGGCTTCTACGATCAAGTCGCAGTCGTGCAGATCGCCAAGCTCGCACAGCGTGATGGCCGCACGGCTGCGATCGGCGATCTCCTGCGTCATTTTGCCCTTTTGCACCAGCTTGTCATACGCCGCGCATATGCGAGCGTAACCCCGCTCGGCAAATTCTTTTTTCACATCGCACAAAGCGACCGAATAGCCTTCCGTTGCGGCAAAAACCTGTGCGATTCCGCTTCCCATGGTACCCGCGCCGACGACTCCAACCTTCATAGATGTTCTCCTTTATCTCGAATATGAAATACGATCTTGATTTGTCCAATAGTATAGCAGAAAATGCGGCGCGATGCAATCCCCTTTCAACACACCATTGACTTTTGTTAAATTATGATTTAATATAAGTAAAAAAAGAACGAATAAGGGAGAGCGGCCATGATGAAGGAAACGCCGAAAAAGACGATCGCGTCGGTCGAAAAGGCGGTGGAGGTGCTGCGTCTTGTCGCGCGCGCACCGGACGGACTGGGCGTTACCGAGCTGAGCCGAGCGCTGGGCGGCGGCGTCAGCGCAACCTATCATCTGGCGAGCACGCTACGCTTTTGCGGCATGCTCGAGCAGGACAAGCACACCAAAAAGTTTCGCATCGGCTTCGGCCTGCTGCACCTTGCGTCGCAGGCGAAAGAGCAGAACCTGCTCGGCACGCTGGCGCAGCCCGTGCTCGATGAGCTGCGCGATGTGCTTGGTGAAACGACGAGCCTTGCCGTGCTTGACGGCGACGAAATCGTATGCGTCGCGCGCGCCGAGAGCACGCGCGCGCTCAAGATTTTCGCGGAGGTCGGCGCGCGCACGGCGTTTCACTTCACATCAGGCGGCAAGCTGCTGATGGCCTACGCCCCCGAGCAGGCGCGCGCCGCTGCCATCGACGCCGTGAAGTTTGAGCGGTATACGCCGTCGACCATCGTTACGGCGGAGGCGCTGCGCGACGAGCTGGCGCGCACCGCGGCACGCGGCTTCGGGGTGGACGACGGCGAACGCGAAGAGGGCGTGACGTGCGTCGCCGTGCCCGTATTCGACCGCTATGGAGACGCCACGGCCGCACTTTCGGCCTCGGGGCCGACGGCACGCATGCGCGAGCAGGGGGCGGAAAAAATCGCTGCCGTACTGCGCGCTCGGGCAGACGAGCTATCCGCCGAGCTGGGCTATCGTGCACAATAAAAAATCGGAAGCGCCGGTGCGGGCGGGGATTGATCCCCGCCCGCACCGGCGTATTGAAAGGGTGGTCTTGACTTATGTTAGCGCCACACAGGCGGATTCTCAATGCCGGAGAAAATAAGAATATCGGACTCCTTCGGGTAAAAGATTGACGCTCCGCCCGTCGGAAACAGGCAGATACCGCCGCGCACGCGCATCGCATGACTGGTTTTACCTTCGTCCGACGTTAAAATCAGCCGAAGCGGCGCGTCCTCGCGAAACGTGCCGATCTGCGAGATGCCGCCGCGCTGCGTATAGATGCAATAGTGCCCCGTGTGGTTATCGAGCACAACGGATTCTTCTTCGCCGGGAAAAGAACCAGCTACCGTATAAGTGCCGTTTATCTCGAGCGGGCGCGTCTCGACGACATACCAGACAAAGTTCAGGGCCACGGATACAAGGAAAAGAAGGAGGACGATGGCCGCAAGCGGCAGCGGAACAGACACGCGCTTCTTCATAAAATCCTCCCGATGAGTAGCGGCGTGATCTGCCACTTAATAAGCTTATGATAATAGTATAAAGCAAAAGGCAAAAAATAGCAAGCAGATGTGGCACACTTTCGCACGGGTATGAATTTGCTTTCCGATGATAAGAACGGGAGGGGCGTTTTACCCCTCCCGTTCACGCTGTTGGCGGCGTGTTGCGGCGCGTTGTCATGAGACCGACGCGCATTGCTCCTTTAGGCGGAACAGCTCGACGAGCTGCGATCCCTTGAGCGATTCGATCGGCACGGCGAAGAAATAGGGCCAGACATACATCTCGCCCTCGGCGCCCGGCTCGAGATGGACGTAGCCCGCCTCCAGCACCTCCTCCAGGATCGCCAGGATCTCGTATCCCTCGCCGTCGCCCGAGAGCCCCTTGAGGAAGGTGATCGGGTCCTCGGTGCTGTCGCCGAGCGACAGCATGGTGCCCTCGTCGCCGGTGGCGATCAGCGGCCGCAGCGCCTCGATGTCGCCGGCCTTGGCGATCGCGACGAGCTTGTCGCGCAGCGCGCGCACCGGC